>DATCPU010000442.1:0-3675 GCA_036569925.1 Candidatus Dormiibacterota bacterium | reverse complement strand
GAGACACGGTCATCGACCCACCCGCGCGTCCTATCCTCGTCAGGTAGCGTCGTCTCCCGCCTGAGAAGGCTCCTCGTACCGCCAACCGTACAGCTCGATTCGCCTTCGCGCCTCAGCTTTGGTCACCAAGGCGCGTACGCCCTGAGGGCTGGTCACGGCCACATCCTCGCGAACGCCGAAACGTGCGAAAAAACGGGCCGCAACCGACGCGGGGAATCCGAGCCCGATGGCAATTGCGATTGTCGCCAAGAGCGCCATGTCGGGATTCCTTTGACGTGACCTTGAGCTCGATTGGAACCGGCCCATGAGGTAGAAAGAAGCGACCGCCGAGGCTTACGGCGCCTCAGGAGGAACGCTGCGCCCAAGGATCATGTTCACAACGGCTTCGTCAATGCTTCTGCCGTAAAACCACATTTCTGTCGCAACACCAAAGACCCGCCCATCTTCGGCAATCCCAACGAACCAATTCCCCCGCGCCGCTTCACCAAGAGGAACGATTCCCATTCCAAGATCTCGAGCGAAGTCCGAGAAGCGGTCAAATTCCCGAGCCGCATGGGTTTGGCGGAAGTCAAAGGATTCGCGACGGGTATCGTCTCCAAGGCCGCCGACTTCTACGTGAACACCTCCATAGGCTTGAAGGGCATCTAAGGCTGCCGGACCAACCGTGTATCCCAATCCCTCAAGCCGAGTCGCCCACTCAGCGACTTGCTCCTTCGAGACTCCGCCTTCGTTCCAGCCTGCGCTTCGGAGGACCTGGACGACCTCGTGGGGGATAGCGCGCATGTGATCAGTACTCAATCCTTAGTTCATTCAGAATCCATTCACATTGCGCTGCATGGAGCAATCCATAGGTTGTGCTCTTCATCTCCGAAGGAGCGAACCCGGTGTGTCGCCATCGAACTCCCTCCGCGATCAACGCCGGCATCGTACATGTTGCCCATTGGGCCCTCGGGCGGATGGGCGAGGTCCGGAGGGAGGACATCGGGGTCCCGCGGTCGCGCGTGCCTGACAGGTTCCGGGCCATCGAGCGGATCAGCCTCGCACGAGATATCTGGATCGGTGCGTTCGGCGGACGTCGGCGACGGCAACCTGGACCCGGACCTGCGCCTTGACGTCAGGACGGGAGTTCGGCCCGCAGAGACGCCGCCAAGACTCGTGTCCGAGCGATGTAGCTTGGGTTCGAAGGCCGCCCCTACCTTTCCGACCCAGGATGCCTGACCACCGCTCCCGTGGCCGGATCTAACTGCCAGTACCGGCGTGTCCCACGGCCATACTTTGTTGCGTATCCGGCGGCCCGTTCCCGCTTGTCGATGATCCCCTCTTGGATTTCAGCCCAGATCAGTGCGAATCCGCATGCGAAGACCCAGAGCAACCCCGCAACCGCCACGGCAAAACCCAGGTGACTGTTCACGCCCGCCCCAGCCAGACAGAGCACCCCGGGGATCGCGGCGAAGAGAGCCGTCGAGGCGCGCCTCGCCCAAAAGTTCGCCGTCCGACCTGGCAACAACTTTGGTGGTTCCGCCGGAGTCATGGCAGCATGGAACTCACGGACCTACCAGTGGGCCTCGGCGATATTTGACCACGGGCCTGGACATGAGGTCGGGTGCGGCAATCGCGAACCATGCCGGATCACTGGCGTCCATGGATAACGTCCTCGACGCAACGCAGCCAGTCATACCATGCGGCGGGATCAGTTGTACCACCGTCGGTGAGAATGGTCATGTCTGCCAACAGTGTGTACATGTCGTTTCCGGCGCTGTCGAAGAAGTGCTCGAGAAAGCATCTCATTGCTTCGAACGCCTCCTGCTCGGTCAGAGAGAAGGTCGAAGGATCGGACGGGGTCTTTTGCATCACTACCTACTACGAGGAACGAGATTCAGTCCTGCGTTCGTAATTTCGCCGTTTCGAACCTGCACCCACACCTGTGTTCCATCGGGCAGATCTTGGAAGTACAGACTAATCTGCGCATTCGGACCTTGTGTGCGCACGAAATTCTCCGGTTTTACGGCATTCATTATCGTCGTTCGATTGACGGTAGTGTCCTCCACGAAATGGCCGATATTGTCGGTGAAGATGTGTGACACGTCATCCCGAAACGCGGGGGCAACATCAGAGGCGGCGGCCGCTGCATCCTCCGCCTCGCTGCTCCCGGCTGCTCCGCCGAGAAGAGCCTGGATCGCCCCGGCTAGCGACCCAAGGCCCAGCAGCTCGCAGCCGCCAAGAACGCATGCGGCTGCTGCTCCCGTACCCGCGGCGATTCCGGCAGCAACAAGAACGGGCGGCGGGATCCCTCCACTAGATCCACACCCGATTGGGAGTGGGCAAGATGTGGCCTCGGCTCCGAGGAGATCCGGGACCGCGTCGTTCCTGGATTGGTTGACGTCGACAAGAAGCGAATGTCGTGCATCAGCCGCATTGCGAGCCTCGCGGATCGCCTTATCAGCGGCCAACTGCGCCGCTCGCTCGATCTTCCGTTGCGCGTTGATCTTCTTCCAATCAAGGGCCTTGTAGGCCTTGATCTTGGCGGCCGTGGTCTGATGGTGGACGACGTGCTTGTGGGTCGAGTCGGTCGTGATCGTCGTCCCGTACGCGTCGTCGACCAGGATCACCGTGTGCCCGCTCGGGTCGATCAGGGTCTCAGGATCGGCAGCCGCATAGAGGAAGCGGTTGAGGGTGAGCGGCGACAGGGCCATGCCCTGGGCGGAGTCGAGCTGGGTGAAGGCCCCGAGCCCAGGTGAGTAGAACCGGGCGCCATCGACATACAGGTCGCTGGCCCCGCTCGGGTTGACCAGGAGCTGGCCCTGGTAGCGCCAGGGGGTCGGCAGGGCCGACGTCGTCGAGGCGGCGATCGTCCCGAAGGCGTCGTAGCGGAGGGCATCGGTGATCGTGGCCAACGAGCTACTGCTCGCTCCGGCGATGTCGCCGTGGAGATCGGGCAGCAGCCAGCCAAACGAGGTGCCGATCACCGCCGTCGCGAGACGGCTCCCGTCCGAACCGATCAGCGAGTCGACGTTCGTCGTCCCGCTCGCCAGGCGGCTGACCGTCTTGCTCGTGCCGACATACGAGAGGGTCGTCGTCGTCGCACCGACCGTCTCGGAGCCGATCCGGCCAAGGGCGTCGAGCGTGTACGTGTTCGAGCCCGACAGCCCGACCGGCGGAGCGACCTTCGTGAGCCGGTCACCGTAGTCGTACGTGTAGATCGTGGTGCCCGAATTGAACGTCTCGGCGCTCGTGGTCATGTTGCCGTACGGGTCGTAGTTGAACGAGGTCAGGGTCCCGCCCTGGGGGCCTTCGGTCAGGAGCTGGTCGGTCGCGTCGTAGGTCGAGACGGTGGGCGTGCCCGCGTTGATCGTGACCGACGTCCGATTGCCATCAGGATCATAGGCGTAGGCGTAGCTGTTGCCGCCGCTGATCGCGTCGGCCGTGACCCGGTTGAGCTGGTCGTTGGTGAACGTGGCCGTCCCGGTGCCCGATGCCCCGCTGATCCCGGCGAAGCTCCGGCCGTCGGTCGCCACGTTGCCGTTGCGGTCGTAGGTCTGGGTCACCGTGGCGCCGGCGACGCCGGAGCCGGTGATCGCCAGCTGGGTGGGACGCTTGGCCGCGTCGTAGGTGACCGCCGCACTGGCGTTCGTGCCGGCCCAGGCGCGCGTGTCGAGGAGGCCGTCATTGCGATAC
>DATCPU010000441.1:0-5652 GCA_036569925.1 Candidatus Dormiibacterota bacterium | reverse complement strand
GTCGTGACGTCCAGCGGGTCGACCCTGAGCTTTCTTTTCACACAGAGCTCCTGATCTCTCGCCGGCTGACCTGCCAGTAAGCTAAACCTCGTGCTGCGACCCGAGGAAGCCCAGCGTCCCTACACTGTCACCGAACTCGCAAATGAGATACGGCGAGAGCTTCGCCCGCTCACCGCGTTGCTTGTCAAGGGCGAGGTCAGCGGCATGAAGCGCGGCGCCGCGGGCCACTTCAACTTTTCGATCCAGGATGGCGTGAGCCGGCTGGATGCGGTCCTTTTCGCCGACGAGGCACGGCGCGTGACAACCCTGCCGGAGGACGGCCAGGTGTTCATCTTTCGTGGACGCATCGACTTCTTCGGCAAGACGGGGCGGCTCAGCTTCATCGTCGACCAGGTCGAGTTCGACGACGTCGGCAAGCTGCGCGCGAGGCTCGAGGAGCTCAAGCGCAGGCTGGAAGCGGAAGGCGCATTCGCGTCAGGACGCAAGCGCAAGCTTCCCTTCCTCCCTGGAGCGGTGGCACTGCTCACGTCGCCCACTGGGGCGGTCATCCACGACCTGCAGGAGACGATCTGGGAGCGCTACCCCAACATGGGCGTCGTCGTGTACCCGGTGCAGGTGCAGGGCGCGGCGGCGCCAAACAGCATCGCGCGGGCCCTGCGGCGCTGCAACGATGAAGGTCTTGCGGACGTCATCGTCATCGCACGAGGGGGCGGCAGCTTCGAAGAGATGTACGGATTCAACAGCGAGGTGGTCGCGCGCGCGATCCTCGGGTCGAAGCTGCCCGTGGTGACGGCGCTGGGCCACACGTCCGACCGCACGATCGCGGACCTCGTCGCCGATGCCGAGTGCCGCACGCCCACCGAGGCCGGCGCGCGTGTGGTGCCCAAGAAGTCGGACCTCGTCGCCTTGCTGCGCGAGCGGGGCCGGCGCCTCGACCGCGAAGCGGGCCAGCGAATCGCGCGCGAGGTGGAGCGCTTGACGCTGAAGAGAGAGCGCGTGCTGCAGCTGCTGCCCGCGCTGGTGCGCGTGCGTTCGGAGCGACTCATGCGTGCTGCCGCTGACCTGACCAGGCTCAGCCCAGTGCAGCAAGTCGCGCGACGCGAAGATGCGCTGCGTGAGCGTTCGCGCCGGCTGACCGCGGCCGCCATGTCCCGGTTGGCACGAGGCCGGACGACGCTGGCAGGACGGCGCGCGGCCGAGAGGCTCGAGCGCGCGCTCGCCAAGCGCTTCGATGGCGCCAGGAGCACCCTCGACCACCGCCGCCAGCAGCTCGTCGCGTTCAGCCCGGAGAGCGTCTTGGCCCGCGGCTACAGCATCACGCAGGATGCCGAGACGGGGGCGGTCCTCAGGTCGTCGGCAGACACCGCGGTCAAACGCAAGCTGCGCATCAGGCTCGCCACTGGCCACCTTGGCGCGCGGGTGGAGGAGGTCGAGCGGTGACCGACGAGCTGACGTACGAAAAGGCGCTGGAGAAGCTGGACGAAAAGCTGAAGCTGCTGGAGGACGGCGACCTGTCGCTGGAGGACGCCCTGAAAGCGGTCGACGAGGCAAGGGTCTACCTGAAGGTGTGCACGGAGCGCCTGGAAGCCGCGCGCCACAAGATCGAGGTCAGGCCAGAGACCGACTCAGCGGAGTAGCGCTACAAGTAGCGGTGGCGCCAGAACCACCACGCGATGTAGGCGCCAAGGATGACGATGGTCGCGATGGCAGCGATCACGTCGCTGTTAGTGATTCTGTCGATGGCGGCAACCGCCAGGAGCAAGGCCAAAGTGCCGATTAGCGACAGATAGGGGAACGGGCCCCGCTTCTGCGACATGCGGCCTACCTTAGCCCTCTTCGCCTCTATCTCGCGGCCGCCACGAGTTGCGGCCATTCGTGCGCCTTTGGCCGCCGAGAATCGGCCATGCACGACCATTCGTGCCCTTTGCCGCCCCAATCGTCGGTTGACACCGCCATTCGTGCCCTTTTGGTCGCCTTACCGGCCCGCGCGGCCTCTCAGGTCGCTGTTTCCTGCGCTTCCAGCTGCTCGTTCATGACTCTGATCCGCTGAGTCAGGTTTTTGATGAACTCCAGCAGCACCTCCGGGTGCTCGTGCACCACCGCTCTCAGCTTGTCGCGGCGCAGCACCCGCACCGTCGTGTCCGTGCTCGCCTGCGCGCTCGCCGAGCGCGGCTGCTCATCGAACACCGCCATCTCCCCCAGCACCATGCTCGGCCCTATGCGCGCCAGCGTCACCTCACGGCCCTCATGGTCAAGATGGACCCTGATCTCCCCCTCCAGCACCACGAACAGCTCCGACCCCACATCCCCCTTGGTGAAGATCGGCTCGCCCTTGGTGTAGCTGCGCGTGACCATGAGGCGATCGATGCTGCCCAGCTGCTCCAGCGTCAGCGTGCTGAACAGCGGCACCCTCTTGAGCGCGATCAGTTCCTTCATGCGTTCGTCAAGCCCAGTCGAGACCGCCACCGCGGCCTCCTTGACCCACCTGTCGCCGTGATTCGCGAGCGCATCGATCTCGTGAGGTGACAGCGGTCGCGCCGGCCCCGAGTCGATAGCCTCGGGATCGAGCAGCTGCGCCAGCGGCCCGGCAAGCCAGGCCGGGCCGAAGTTTAACAGCGTCTCGAGGCCCTCGATCCGCGCCGCGGGACCAGCCGCGCGGATGCCCTGCTCGACGGTCGCGAAGCCCCGCTTGCCATGCAGCGCCCGCATCGCGGCGAGCCCGGACTCAGCCGCGTGCAGCGCGAAGTCCTCGACGGTGATCCGAAGAAACACGTAGCGATCGTCCCCTGCGCCGTTCTCCCCGTGGCTCGCCACCCGAGGTGACAGCCGGGCCAGGTGCAACCCCTCACTCAGCAAGCGCTCGAGGTGATCGCGCACGCGCTTGAACATGTCAGGCCGCCCGCTGCGAACCAGCGCCTCAATCGTGGCCGCCGACGTGTCGCCGCGAAACGCGAGCAGCGGCAGGGTGCGCTCCAGCGCCGCCGGCGCCTGCGTCGCCAGGGCCTCCGCCGCCAGCAGGCGAATCTCGCGGTCTGGATTCGTCAGCCCATCGATCAACGCTTCGGCGTAGTCGTGGCTGTCCTCTGGTGGTGGCGCCCAGCGCACCGCCTGCAGCAGCGCTTCACGCCGGACCCCGGGGTTGGCATCGGTCATGCAAGCGATCAACGGCCCATCGGCTCCCGCCACGCTCCCCTTGAGCTTGGCGAAGCTGCGAATCCCCTCCTGGCGGATTCGCGGAACCCGATCCTGGAGGGCCGCGACAACTTTCTCGCTGTCTCCCTTGAACGAGGCTGCCCACACCGCAGCGGCACGATCTTCATCGTTATCGGACGTCCACAGGCGATCGAGGATCTCGCCGACCCGAGCCCATGGCGGCCTGCGCCCTGCGCCTGCTACAGCGGCGGATGCCACCACCCAACCATCGGGATCATCGACGGCCGCCTCCAGCTGGTCGAGGGATACCGTGACCGGTGTTGCCATCTGGAACCCCAGCCGTCGCACTCGACTGTCCTCGGAAGCGAGCAGCTCCGGCAGCATGCCGGCAAACGTGTCCGGCGCCAACCGTCCCAAAGCCGCGGCGGCAAACTGGCGCACCTTGTCGTCTCCCTGCCGCACGAAGACCATCAGCTCGTCGATCTCCGATTGGCTGGGGCGTCCGACCGCGCGCGCAAAGTCGCTCAGCGTCATGGCGTGAGTGCGCAGCCGTGCGTAGATGGCGCTGACGTACAGGCTGCGAACGCGAAATGCCGCGGCAATGAATAGGATGGCGACGACGATCCCGATGATTGCAAGGGCCTCCTCGCTGGCGGCGATGGTGCGCTGGACGACCAGCAGGATCGCGCCGCTCAGCACCGCGCCGCCGGGCAGCACCAGGTTGTCGAGAAGGAACTTGAGCTTGGGACCGACCTGCGCCGGTACCGCGCCGCCGAGCACGCTTTCCGCCGGATCGTCAAGGCCCGTCTGGAGCCCGTTGCGCACGATGAAGAGGAAGAGCGAGGTGGCCAGGACCGGACTGACCGCGACCGAGGCGAAACCGATCAGGGTGAAGATCGGCAGGGCGAGGATCGCGTTCTTCACACCCAGCTTGTCCAGGACCCATGGCGCGACGAACAGGCTGACCACCAGCTGCACCACATAGCTGGCGAGCCAGGCGTTGCCGATGAGGATCGTCAGTGCCTGCAGGTTGTGGTGCGTGGAGCTCACGAAGATGAGGGCGACCAGGTAGTCGCCGACGCGACTCGCGATCTGAAGCACCAGCGCGAGCAGCACGAGCGCGAGCACGAGAGGGCTGCTGGTCATGTATCGAATCGCGCCCCTCAGGATGCTCATGGCGCTGAGCCGGCCTCGAAGGATGTGCTCGTGGGCGAGGAACTCGTCCGCGTCATCGTCAAATGAGGGGCGGTAGAGGGTGCGCTCCAGTCGAACCGACATAGCTGCGCCAACGACGGCGCCGAAAGCCCACACCAGGACGAGTGGCTCGATCGCAACGAGTGCGATCAGGGTCGTGGTGAATCCGGCCAGGATGAAGCCGATGCTCAGGCCCGCCGCGATCACCGGAAATATGCGTTTGCCTTCGAGCAGGTTGAAGTGCTGGCTGACGAAGCCCCAGAACTGGAGCATCACGAGCTCCCAACCCACGGAGTAGACGAGGTACGCGCCGAACGAAACGGTAGGCCCCTCGTCGAAGACGAAGGCGATGAAAATCAAGAGCGAGGCCAAACCGTTGAGGACGAGGATCACGCGGAAGGCGCGTCCGACGCCGAGCCTTCGGGTCAAGGCCCCCTGGAGGGCGACCATGGGCCAGACGGCGAGCGCCAGGGTGATGAAGAACAACGGGTACTCGTTGGGCCCGGCTCGATCGAGGAAGATGGCCTGCACCCCGCTGAAAGCGGTGTATGAGGCCCAGCCGATGACCATGGCAAAGCCGGCCACCTGGAGCGTGCGCGCCAGCTCAGTGCGCCGAACGTGGAGAAACTTGGCAAGGAGCGGCACGCGCGAAATTATGTGGGGTAGGGCGGGAAACTCCTCCCTGCTTGGCTTAGACCTTGCCCTCTCTCAAGGTCGTAAGTGCCTTGTCGATGTTCCGCTGCCTCGTCTCGGGCGTCTTGCCGTTCGCGACGGGCAGCACGAGGCGCTGCTTCTTGCTGTTCGACAAACCCTCGAACACCTTCTTCGCCCTGCCATCCTTGTCAAGCGCCTTGGCGAAGTCGTCGGGCAGGGCGAGCTCGCGAGGCTCCTTATCGAGCTCGAGATCGACGTCGACGGTATCGCCGGCTGCGACCCGCGCATTCCTCCGGTTCTCGTTACTCACACCGATCATGAACTTGCCGCCCATGACCGCCACCGCGCTGCGATAGGTGTAGTTGTTGATGGTGACTCGTACAAGCGGCACCTTGCTCGAGCTGAGCGCCCCAACCACTCTGGGTGGAACCTCAATGCCGGCGGCGGTCTTACCAGCGGCCAGTATCTTGGTGCGAAATCTCATACCTTGGAGTATGCGGCCATTCACATTGGCCGCACACTTTCTCCAACCCGCAGGCCGGCCGCAAGCATCGCTATCGCCAGTGACGCCACCAGTGGAATTCCCAGGGCCAACCGAAGACCCACGTGGTCGGCGACGATGCCGATCAATCCTGGGCCGGCTATTGATCC
>DATCPU010000440.1:0-12659 GCA_036569925.1 Candidatus Dormiibacterota bacterium | reverse complement strand
GTCGCCGATTCGTTTGACACGATCACCGGTCCGCGTCTGTACCGCCAATCTCTGATGACGCCGATTGAGGGGGTCGAGGACATCAGTCGTCGGGCTGGACACTGGTACGACCCCAACGTCGTTGATGCGCTCCGCGAAATTCATGGTTTGCCCGCTCTCGAGCTTGCCGACCGCCCTGAGGTACCGAGGCGCATTACTAATCTCCGCGTCCTGCGATCCAGTCCAGCTTTCACCAGGTTGTTCGCGGCGATAGGCGTGTCATCGCTGGGCGATCCATTGACGCAGGTGGCGACCCTTGTCGCCATCTATGCCGCAACCGGTCAGGCCGGCGCCGTCGCGCTTGGTTTTATCGCGCAGGCCCTCGGCACGATAGTGATGAGTGGAGCGCTTGGCGGCATCGCGGATCGGTTCACGCGCCGGCCCCTCCTCGTGACATTGGAGTTGCTGCGCGCCGCGATCCTCGTCACCTTGGCGTTGGTTGGGCCGTCCCTATGGCTGATCGTTCCGGTTCTATTCGTGTTGGCGATGATCAACGCAGTCGTGCAACCAGCTCGCCAGGCTGCGGTCCCAAGTCTGGTGCCGGCCGGCCTCGCTGGCAGAGCGAACGCAATGGTCGCGACCGTTGGAACCCTCGCAGGGGCGGTGGGCTTCGGTCTAGCCGGAGTCATCCTGGCTCTGACATTTCACCCAAACGGAACCAGAGTGCTGTTTCTAGTTGACGCCGCGACGTTCGCGGTCGCGGCGGTGATCATGCAGGGCATTCCATCTCTTGGGGGAGGGACAACCGCCACTCGATTGACCGGCGCAATTCGCCGTGCATGGGCGACCCAGGCCGCCAGGCCCCACTTAGTAGTCGGAGGCCTGGCCGCGTTTCTCCTTGCAATGAGCTTCCCGGCGCTTTTCGCCCTGGCTTACAGGGTCGCGACGAACGATATCCCCGGTGCACAGGCGTATTCGCTGCTTGAGGTGGTTCTTTCCGCTGGAGTCTTTGTCGGGGCGCTCATTGTTGGTAGGGCAGTTTCAATTGGGACTATGCGAACCGCGGGTGCGGGACTGCTGCTCACTGGGGTGTTCTCTCTTGCGATGGTCCTTTTTCCGTCCCTCTTCACCGTCGCTCTCTTGTTATTCATAGCGTCTATCGGCAACCCGATCTACACAGTCGCCAATCAGACGGCTCTCGTTGAGGCGGCCGATCAATCGAATCGAGGAAGCGTCATGGCAACACGCTTCACGGTTGTGCAGACAGCCAGCATTGCCGGCACCGCCGTCGGGGGCTTGCTGACCCAGGTGATACCGCACAACGGCCATCTAGTCGCCTATGGCGTTTTGGCTATTGGCTTGATCCTGCTTGGCCTTTTCGCATTGGCGGCGGGCCGAGTTATCTCGAACCCATTGGTTGGCCGTGCATTCGAGGAGGCCACGATCCGCGCCGCGGCGGCGCAACCACGAGCCAAATGAACCGGCCTTGGCCTGCTCTCAGGTCAACCGAACCAACTGGCCCTAAGGCGGGGCTGAAGGTAGACATGCTCGTCATACTGCCCTGATTACAGTGCGTTCCAGCTCCCATTCAAAAGAGGTCGCTCACCCTATCGAGCCCGAAGAGCCCACTACCGTCGTGGTGGCTGCCCTGCCCATGGATCCCAAACGCCGCCGGCGCTACCTCCAGATCGCCTTTGGGCTCGCCGCGCTCGTGGTCGCCATCGTCGTCCTCTATCTCCTACGCGACTTCCTGGGCGCCATCGTCCTCGGCGGCGCAATCGCCTTCCTGATCCAGCCAGGGGTCGCAAGGCTGGTCGCTCTCGGCGTCCCAAGGGTCCTGGCGATCGCTCTAATCTTCGTGGTCATCATTGCCGCCCTGGCGGGCCTGATCCTGCTGGTCGTTCCCCTCGTGACCAGTGAGGTCGGCTCCCTGCAGCGGCAGGCGCCCGGCTTGGCCGCTGAGGCTCAGGATCGGATCAACAGCCTTCAAGGCGCGGTGCAGGTATTCGGCTTCAAGATCGACCTCACAGGCGCGACGGCTTCAATCAGCTCCCACCTGCGCGAGTACCTCTTGGGCCAGTTTGGCAACGCCGTTGGCATAGGCGTGACCGCCCTCACGACGCTCCTCCAACTTCTGCTCACGTTCATCGTGGCCTTCCTTCTGGCGCTGGACGCCGCGTCATTCAGAAGGGTCCTGCGCCGCCTCGTGCCAAATGACTACCGGACCGACTTCGATCAGATCTGGAGGCGCATCCGCAAGATGCTGTACGCCTATATGCGCGGACAACTCATCATCGCTGCTCTGATTGGGCTGCTCAGCGGCATCGCATGCGTAGTGCTCGGTCTGCCTGACGCCATCGCCCTGGGACTGGTTGCAGGCATCACTGCGTTAATTCCCTACCTTGGCCCATTCATCGGAGCCGTCCCCGCAATCCTGGTTGGCCTCGCCTCGAGCCCGATCAAGGCGCTGGTGGTGGCAGCTGTCTACTTCCTTATCTCCAACGTGATCTTGAACTTCGTCTACCCGAAGATCGTGGGCGACGCGGTACGGCTGCCGCCCCTCCTGGTGATCATCGCCTTCATCGCGGGCTTCAGCTGGGCCGGCATCCTTGGCATGTTCGTTGCGGTGCCCCTGGCGGCGACGCTGCGAATCTTGTTCGACCACATCTACCCGCGGCTTTACGAGAAGCCAGTTTGAAAATCGCGATCCTGTCGGACATCCACGCCAACTGGCAGGCGCTGGAGGCGGTCATGCGCGACTGCCCGAAGGTCGATGAGACGCTCTGCCTGGGCGACGTGGTCGGTTACGGCGGCGACCCGAAGAAGTGCGTCGACGAGGTGACTAAGAACGGGTGGCTCACGCTGGTCGGCAACCACGACCGCGCGTGCACGGATCCCGAGATTCTCGAATGGTTTAACGATGACGCAGCAACAGTGGTCAGATGGACCGTCGACGTGATCGGAGAGGAGCGCCTTGACTGGCTCCGAAAGCTGCCCGACAGCAGCGTCAAGAACGATGTCCTCCTCGTCCATGCAAGCCCCCGCGACCACATCTACGAGTACGTCCTGGACACCGCAGTCGCTGCCGCCAATCTCGACCTCCTCAACGGCGGCGTCTGCTTCCACGGACATACCCACGTGCCGGGGATATTCGGCTTGGTTGGTGGCCAGGTGACACATGAGTACAGGGTCGATACCTTCGAGCTGAGAGGGCCCTCGCTGATCAACCCGGGCAGCGTGGGCCAACCGCGCGATGGCATCCCCTTGGCAAGCTATGGGGTATGGGACGTCGACGCGTGGACCTTCGAGTTCAGGCGGATCAAGTACGACATCAAGGGCGCCCAGAGGGCGATCACGAAGGCACAGCTGCCAGAACGTTTCGCGCTGCGACTAGAAACAGGCCGATGACGAGCCCGCGGGCTCGCAAGTGGACAACCCTGGCGTTTGCGGGCGCCGCCGGCGCCGGACTCGGTTCTTTCCTTTTC
This sequence comes from Candidatus Dormiibacterota bacterium, assembly GCA_036569925.1. Taxonomy (GTDB): domain Bacteria; phylum Chloroflexota; class Dormibacteria; order Dormibacterales; family Dormibacteraceae; genus Palsa-872. The sequence goes on along the minus strand of DATCPU010000440.1, from coordinate 9,195 downwards.
TGGACTGGGTACTGGTTCACCGTCGTGACCGGCAATCTCAAAGGCCCTGACTTCTTCTCGTTCTACTCAGGTGCAAAGCTCTTTGTCACCCGCGGTGGGTCCGCGGTTTACGACCTTGTTCTACAGCGCGAGATCCAGATTCAGGTCACGTCCCAGCCTCCAGACCGGTTCATCGTCCTGCCCTATTTCCACCCGCCTTACTACACCCTGCTGATCGCGCCGCTTGGATACCTGACCTACCGGCAGGCGTACATCGCGATGGCCGTTTTCAATGTGATCCTCGCAGCGGTTCTCATCATCCTGCTCGTTCGGAGCAGCCATACGATCCACGGCCCCGCGATAGTCGTGGCTGCTGCACTGATCGCCGGCTTCTTCCCGCTCTTCGTGACGATCCTGCAAGGGCAGTCGGATCTTGTGGTCCTCGTCCCGCTTGCCGCCGCATATGTGGCGTGGGCTCGAGGCCGCCTTGGTTGGGCGGGCATCTTCACTGCGCTGGCCCTCTCCAAGCCGCAGCTGGTGCTGCTCATCCCGGTTCTCTTCCTGGCCCGCCGAGCCTGGCGTGCGCTGGCCGGGTTCGCCGCCGTGCTCGTAGTCCTGGGCGCAATTTCGGTAGTGGGCCTCGGCTTCGGCCCAGTGGTCGCCTACCTCAAAGCGCTTGGGGCATGGGCGGTCGGTGGATCGCTTCCCACCAACGGCCAGCTGGCCTATACGGATCCCGCTGTGTACTCGCTGAAGAACATCCTCCAGATGCTGCCCGGCGGCACGACAACGGCGTTGGTGATCCTCCTCCTGCTGCTGGCCCTGGCTGCCCTATCCCTGAGCTGGCGTCCCGATAAGCCGCGCCTCGACTTCGCCCTAGCCGTTGCCGCATCTCTTGTCCTGAGCCCGCATCAGAATGTCCATGACCTTGCCCTGCTCGTCATTCCTGGGTTCGCCCTCGCCGAACTCGCGCTCGGAGGCGACCTCAGATGGCCCCGAGCCGCCGCCGTCGTGCTGGCCGTCTCGTATGCCGCGGTGAACTTGACCCTCGCTTTCAGTCTCTGGTCCGCAGCACTCGGGGCCATCGCCATCGCGGCATACCTAACCCTGGAACGACTTGCGGTCAGGCCGGATCCCATCCCTCTCGAGGATTTCAAGTGGAGCGGCCCGCGGCCTCATCGGGTCATCGTGCTGCCGGCATACAAGGCGGCGAAGACTCTTAACGAGGTGGTGGGTCAGATTCCGGCCGGCCAGGCGGACAGGATCCTGCTGGTCGACGACGCGAGTGCCGACGCCACGGTGAGCGTGGCCACTGCGCTCAATCTCGATGTGATCCGTCACAAGGAGAACCTCGGCTACGGAGGTAACCAGAAAACGTGCTACAGGTTCGCGCTCGCCATGGGGGCCGACGTCGTCGTGATGCTCCACCCCGACGGTCAGTACGATCCCGCGATCATTCCCAACCTCTGCAGGGTCATCGAGGAAGGCGAGGCAGACATCGTGCTGGGATCGCGCTGGCTCGGCCTTGATCCCGCGAGGGCGGGGATGCCGTGGTGGAAGATGCTTGGCAACCGCTTCCTGACGGGTGTCGAAAATCGCGTGCTCGGCCTTCATCTATCCGAATACCACACCGGTTACAGGGCATACTCGCGCCAATTTCTCGAGGCGATTCCCTTCCTGGAAAACAGCAACGACTTCGTGTTCGACACACAGGTGCTGATCCAGGCCGCTACGTTCGGTTTCAAGATCGGCGAGGTCCCGGCAATCGGCAAGTACCACGAAGACGCGAGCTCGGTGAACTTTCAGACGTCGGCCGTCTATGGCCTCCAGACGTTGGCGATGCTGGTTCGGTACGTCGTCCATCGCGCGGGATTCCAGAGCCGATGGCTCACGCCGACTTCAGACTCCCACGAACAGGCGCTTTCGATAGGCAAGGTAGGCCACCACGGCCACGTTCAGTAACAGCGCCCCGACCTTGAAGAACGTGATCTTGTGGATCACCTCGTACGCCTCGTAAGGGATCAAGAGCCCCGTCGCGACCACTGTCAGGTACTCGGCCCAGCGCCGGCGCATCGCCAGCCCGACGCCTTCGGTCCCCTCGAGCAGCGCATAGACGATGGCGCCCATCGCGAGCAGGGTCGTGTGGCTGAAGTTGCCGATGTAGACGAGCACCTTCAGGAGCAGGTTGACGATGAGGCTGTGACCGGCCGCAAGATTCAGCTGGTCCTGGGCGTAATCGGCCCAGGCCGTCAGCAAGCCGTTTCGGCCTGCGAAGAGCAACCCGATCGCCAGCGCGATGAGCACGAGGGCTTTGACGATGCGCTCGACGATGATGATCTTGATGAACGCGTCGTGCTCGCCGCCCATGCGGCCGAGCTCAGCCCACAGTCGCGCGAGGTAATGCTGTCGCCGAGAGCTGACGGGTTCGGTCAGATCGCGTGCTCGCGGTGTTCGCGGAACAGCATCACCCGGCACGTCGCGTTCTTCAACACATACGGGACCGTCTTGCCGAGGTTGAACTCTCCGAACCTTCGCTTGTACGGCAGGCCCATCACGATCAAATCCGCGCCCCACTCGACCGCCTCATCAACGATCGCCGGCCCGGTGTCCCTGGCTTGAACCAGCTCCGTCTCCACTGGCAGATTCGTCTCCGCTGCGAGCTGCTCCACCTCTTCGAGAATCTTTTCGCCCCGCTCCACCACCTCATCCATCACGGCGCCCAGGGGTAGAGAACGGTTGACCTCGATGATGTGCACTCCGTACAGCCGCCCGCCCTGCGGGTCGGTCATCCGGCAGGCAAGCCGCACCGTTTCCGGATCGATTCCCTGGCCTCCCACTGCCACCAGCACCTTCTTCGACATCGGCGAGTGCGAGTGGTCTGCCATCAGTGCTGCGGGCCCCGACGCACACGCCTGACCAGGACGTATACCGCGAAGCTCCACGAGATCAGGACTGTGGCCCCCGCGATGGCCTGGGCGGCAGGATCCAGCCCTCGATGGCTGGTCAGGTACACCACAACCCAGACCCCAATACCGAGCGCCATGACGCCCATGAACGTGAAGGGGAAGCGCAAGCGTCCAAATCCTAGCAAGTGCTGGACCGGCGCCAGTGGCCCGGGAGCCGGCCGTTGCCTCCCTATAATCAAGCGCCTTGAAGCTCCTCATCGTTGGCTGCGGTCGGGTCGGCTCCCAGCTTGCGGCCGACATGGACAAATCCGGCCATGAGGTCGTGATCATCGACCGGGATCCCAACCAATTCTCCCGTGCTGCCTCTCGTGGCGTGCTCACCAACGATTTCAGGGGCAACCAGGTCGTCGGCAATGGCACCGATGCGGACGTCCTGCGCAGGGCGGGCATCGAGGACGCCGACGGCTTTGTCGCCGTCACCGAGGGTGACAACCGAAACATCATGGCTTCGCAGGTGGCCAAGCACATCTTCAAGGTGCCTCGGGTCGTCGCTCGCATCTACGATCCCGAGCGCGCCGAGGCCTACGAGAAGCTTGGGCTGCACACGATCTGCCCGACGATCGAAGGTGCCAAGGCGATCGAGAAAACGCTGTTGGACAAGAAGTAGCTGTGCCCGCGCGATGTATGTGATTGTCGTTGGCGGTGGCACCGTGGGGTACTACATGTCACGCGATCTCCTGGAGCGTGGGCACGAGGTAACGCTCATCGAGAGGGATTCGCGCAGGGCGGACTGGCTCGAGACCCAGCTCGGCAGCATCGTCATGAGGGGCGATGGCTGTGAGGTCAAGTTCCTCTCGCAAACCGGCATTGAGCGCGCCGACGCAATAGTTGCGGTTACCGCCGATGACGAAGACAACCTAATCGCTCTACAGATGGCGAAGCGGCATTTCAACGTGAAGAAGACAATCGCGCGCGTCAACAATCCATCCAACGTCGAAATCTTCAAGACGCTTGGCGTTGACGAAGCGGTGTCTGCAACAGAGGTTCTGCTGGGAGCACTCGAGCCGCCGATCACTACCTGACCTGAGAAACAAAAAAGGACCGCTCGAAATGAGCGGCCCTTATCGATGGTTTGCTTAGGTCGACTTGCCGATCCGATAGATCTTGGTGCCGCAGAAGGGACAAGTTCCAACTGTGGCCGGTTTCCCATTTTTCATCGTGATGGGCTTCGGGTCCTTCATCTCGACCTTCTTCTTGTCCTTCAAACAATAGCCTTCCATTTATGCCACCGCCTTTCCGATTTTGTAGATCTTGGTCCCGCAATGCGGGCAAGTCCCAATCGTCGCCGGCTTCCCGTTCTTCATTGTGATCGGTTGAGGGTCTTTCATCTCGACCTTCCTTTTGTCCTTCAAACAGTAACCTTCCAAATACTCACCATCCTTAGTTATTAGATCTGTTTCTGGGGCTGGACTAGCCCATTCTAGGGGTGCCTCCAGACCGAGATCAACCCCAATTCAACCTGAATTCAGCCGCTCGTGTTTGGAGGACTCCGAAAACAACCCCAAAAAACACCCCCAAATCGCTCGATCCGGACTCCGATTTTCGGCCCTATTTGGTCACGAACGCTGCTTGAAACGCTGCCTCAAACGCGCGCCGCGCGCCGTCGCCGAACAACACAAACCGCACCTCGTCTGGCGCCCAACCATTCGCCAGGGCGCGCGCCAATGAGCGCGCCATCACCACCGCACATTGGTCAATTGGAAAGCCGGCGATGCCGGTTCCGACTGCAGGAATGCCGATTCTCTGCGCGCCAATCTGGCGCGCCAGCTGAAATGCCTGATCCATCGACGACTCCAACGCTGCCTCGGTTGTAACGCCGCCCAGAGCCATGCTTGCTGCGTGAATGATGTGGCGCGCGGGCAAGTCACCAGCACCAGTGAGCGCTGCCTCCCCAACTTTGACCGGACCATGCGCATCGCATTCGCGCTGTATCGCCGGTCCGCCCCGACTCCTGATTGCGCCCGCCACGCCGCCGCCAAGCTGCAGGTCGTTGTTCGCGGCATTGACGATTGCATCGACCTCCTGATCGACCAGGTCGCCGGCAATGATCACGATGCGCGGCGCGTGGATTCCTCAACCTCAGCGACGCGTTCTTTCAACTGTTTGCTGGTCGCCTTGGCGATGCCTTTAACCCCAACGGATGAGATCGTGATTGACGCACAAGCAGTGCCCCACACCAGCGCATCTTGCAGGCCACCCGGCTGGCCTCCCGTGGTGAGCCATCGCGCCAGCATGCCACCGGCAAGCGCATCGCCGGCGCCCGTCGTGTCCACAACAGGCCGGTCCGTCAACGCAGGCACCCGGACCACGCCGAACTCTGTGTAGGCAGCGAGGCCGAGCTCAGCCGACTTTATTACGAGGCCTTGAAGCCACCACTGACGCCTGAACTCCTCAGGATCCTTTCCCCCAAGCGCTGCGAACTCCTCGTCGTTGCAGAAGAACCAAGCGGCCCGGCGTAGAACATCCCTTGCCTCGGGTGGCCGCGCGAGCACGTACGACAACATGGCGTCAGCAGCGAGCACCTTGGAGCTGCCGAGCAGGGCTGCCATCACCTGCGCCTGGCGGTCCGGTCGCATTGATCCGACAAACGCCCAGCCGTCGAAACCCAGCGGCAGTGCCGGTTCCCACGCGCTGTAAATGTCGTCGCTGCTGCCGAGATCGACGTTGCGGCCGTGCTCCTGATGCGCTCGCCATCGATATGTCGGGGCATCGAGGATCTGAAGCATCTCGGTGTCGATCGGCCGGCCGCTGAAAACACGAGCGACCCGCTTGGCCCCATCGACGCCAACAGGAGCCACAACCCTCACGGGAGCTATCAAGCTGGCCGCGAGGGCAAAGTAAACCGCCGAGCCACCCAGCGTCTCCACCACCTTGCCGAACGGCCCATCCCGCGTGTCGAGGGCGACTGAGCCCGCGACGAGGAGCTGCGGTTGCGGCTCAGGCACGTCGGCCTGTTCCGCTGCTCGCGGTCACGACATGGCGCGCTTCGCGCAGCTTTTCGAGGAAGTCTGCAGGATCCCCGTAGTCGTCAATCTCCATCCAGCTACGTCCCAGCTCCTGGATGCCATGGGCATCCGACCCGGAAGCCATGACCTTTCCGAGGTCCTTCGCCAGCTGAGCGGCGGCCGCATTCGCAGCGGCCTCGCACCATGGGTTGTACGTCTCGATGATGTCGATGCGATCGGCCAGGTGAACGATGCGCTCGGGTCGAAAGTTCGCTCGCCGCCGATCCAGCGGATGTGGCACGTAGGTGAGACCGCCCATACCGTGGATGAGGTCCATCGCTTCCTCAGGCATCAAGTAGGGAGCAATGCGTCCAGTGATGAACAATCCGATCACCTCGCCCTCGCGGGTCTTCGCCTCTTCGCCGACGATCGTCAGCCCTGGAGCAATGCGAGCCAGCTCGATCGCGCCTTCCACCGTGTTGTGATCCGTGAGGGCGATGCGGTCGAGCCCACATTCGCGGCTGCGATCGACCAGCTCCTGGAGAGTGCTCTGGCCGTCGTGCGAATAGGTCGAGTGCAGGTGAAGGTCGATCCGGAGCAATCCGATCGGCCCTTCCTAGCTCGCTGCTCTGGGCTCCAGGTCCAGTTACAGCGTTAAGGCCGCTTCTCTGAGCATCCGCTCGCGAGCCCTGGCGAAAAGCGGGATCACCTCGCCTGGGCCGCGGCTCAGGCAAGCCTGCTCCATGAGGGCCGACTGAGCGTCGAAGATGATCTCCATCAGCTGCTCCGGTCGTCTTTCACGGCCGAGACGGCCTGGTAGGTCCGGGTGGGCGTGGCGAAGCACGACGGTCAGCCGCGCCACCAGCCAGCCCGGCACCATGCGAACCTCCTGGACCAAACACTCCTCGACCCAGAAGAGGAGCTCGTCTGACTCTTGCAGCATGCGACGTGGCGTCATCGCGCGACGTCGCCTGCGGTGCCAGTGCAGGTCTCGTTCCTGCTCTTCCACTGTCTGTTGCAGCATGGCTTGCAACCCACTATATCAGCGGGTTACGAGGCCCTTGCTGGGTAATTGGCGCTCATGTTGCGACGAGCTTATTGCCCATCGGATAGACCAGCGTTCGCCAGCTTCCGGCAGCCGGTATGAGATGCACCTGGCGGTCGAATGTCCACTCCCTCCACTGCTGCCGGACGCGATAACGCATGACCATGCGCGCCACGTTGCTGTAAGTCCGCCGGTGCAGCTGATCGGTCCAGCCTTCGACGACAGCAACGCTGACGACCTGCATGTCCAGCAGCTCAGTCTCCGCGTCCAATCTCGGCATATCCCGGATGAATGCTTCTCGGCCGCCCCAAGCACGCTGGGCATCCTCTGCCAGCATCTCCCACATCTCCTCGAAGCGGCCCTGGGCATGGAGCTTCATGAACTGCCTCTCGAATGTGGCCGGTGCGACGGACACCGTCGGTGGGCGCTCCAGCTCCGCGGTGCCGGTGGAAAAGCGCATGTAGTCGTCCTCCGGCGCCGTCGTGAACTGTTCGGAAAACCAGGCCCGAACGGCGGCCACGATCGGCTGACGGCGCAGCCGGCGAAAGAAACTCTTGACCATTGACGCTAGATGTAGTGTGATGTCCCCAGACTGTATACAGAATGTGGATAACTAGCAACCCCTTCCCATTCCACCCAGCCCGCACGAGGTGAGAGATTGATCCGAGTCGGCGCCTCAGGCTGGCGGATCGGGCCTCGGCCTCAGCCGGTCGCGAGCCGCCGTACCACGGCCGCAACATCGGCTAGCGGCAACCCGACCGGGCAGGCGGCAGATGCGGCCTCGAGGTCGGCCTCATCGCCCTCGAGATCGGACGAGGCGTCAGCCAACCGCGCATAGAGCCTCATGTACGACGAGGAGAGATCCGGCAATCGCGTCTTGCCGAGACGTCCCGCGGCCAGAGCGCACAACCCGCAGTTGATGCAGCCGATGAGTCGCGGATGAAGTTCGCGCTCCGCGGCAGTCAGCGGACGAATGCCGTCCGGTTGGTACATCTCGATCAGCCCTGTCAGCTGCGGCCTGGGTCGACTCACCCGGCGCCGGGCGAGATGCAGGCCATAAGCCCAAGCGAGCTTCGCGAGCGAGTCGGTACGGCCCACTAATGTCCTGCCCTTGAGCTTCGGAGCCCACGGAACGCGCCTTGGGCCAGCTCTTCTTGCGCCCAGCCCGAGTCCCCGAGCACTGGAGCGCGTCCCAACCATGAGCCCTGCCTGAACTCTCGCACCGCATCGAATCGCTGTGACGCGCTCCAGCCCAGCTGCCGGCCGATGATCTCGGCGGCCCTCATCACGCATCCCGCGCCCGCGCATGGGCCGGCCGCAACCCCCACCCGCCGGAAGGCATCGGCGAGCGTGCGGACCTGTTCGTGACGCGCAGCGTAAGCAAGCTCTGACTCAGTCAACGGCTCGCACCGGCATACGATGCGTCCTGCATCCGATTTGTCGAGCACGTCGGCGGCGCGTGACCCGTGCCGGCTCTGCAGCTTGATCGCCGCCAGTGCGGGGATACCGAAACGCTGCCCGAGCTCCGCGGCGGGCTCGAGTTCCGACTCGCTGCCAGGCAATGGGCGCGCCGCCGTGGTGCACGGCGCCTGATGACCCAGCTTGCGACACACCACATCGCTCGTTTCCTCGGCCATCAACCTGTACATCGACAGCTTGCCGCCGGCGATCGTGATGAAACCCTCAGCGCCGTCCGCCGAGTGGTCGATCACCTGATAGCGTCGCGACAGCTCGTCTTCGTATCGTCGCCACTTGAACAAGGTCGGCCGCACGCCGGTCGTGGTCCTGACCGGCCTGTAGTTCCTGATCGCAGGGAAGATTCGCTCGAAAGCCTGCAGAAGATAGTCGACCTCGTCCTCGGTGACGTCGACGGAGTCGAGGTCTCCATAGAAGTCGTCGTCGGTCGTGCCCAGCAGCGTGAAGCCCCCGTGCGACACCATTAAAACGTCGCGGCCGTCAACCGTCTCGGCGCTGAGACCGAAGTTTGAGATGCGGTGCGGATAGACGAGGTGGATGCCCTTCGCCGGCCGCAGCCGCACGTCAGCGCCGGCCATCCGGCTGACCTCGGGAACCCATGGCCCGGCCGCGTTGACGACCACTTTGGCCCTGGATTCCGAGAGGCTCCCGTCCGCCGCTCGATAGCGAACGCCGATGACGTTCGCGCCATCGCGAAGCAGCTCGATCACTCGCGTGTGGTTCAAGGCGCGGGCGCCATGAGCCACCGCGTCCTGGACGTTGGCATAGACCAACCGGTGAGGGT
>DATCPU010000439.1:0-5193 GCA_036569925.1 Candidatus Dormiibacterota bacterium | reverse complement strand
AGATCTTGATCCGCCGCTGCCCGACCACGTCAAGGGCCGCAGGCATCAACGCCTTGATGCCTTCTCTCGTCTTCGCGGAAACCGCGACCACCGGCGCGAACGGCGCGAACTTGAAATCCTTGAGCAACTCTTCGCGCCAGTACTGCGCGCGCCGAAGGGCCGGCTCGACGAGGTCGATCTTGTTGACCACGATCACCAAACCCTTCCCCGCCTCGAGCGCGTAGCCCGCGACGTGCTGGTCCTGCGCCAGCACTCCGGTCGATGCATCGATCACCAGCAGCACCACGTCCGCGCGCTCCATCGCGTTGATCCCGCGCATTAGGCTGTAGCGCTCGAGCCGGTCGCGGGCCGCGGACTTCCGCCTGATCCCCGCCGTATCGACGAGCACCACAGGGATGTTGTCGAACATGAGCTCCGTGTCGACAGGATCGCGAGTCGTTCCCGGCACCGAGCTCACCAGCGCGCGCTCATCGCCGAGCAGCGCATTCAGCAATGACGACTTGCCGACGTTCGGCCGGCCCATGATGGCCAGCCGGTCCGCCTTGGAGTCGCCCGGCGCCTCCTCTTCGGCCGGCGGCAGCATCTCGAGCACCTCGTCCAGGAAGTCGCCGACGCCGATCCCGTGCTGCGCGGAGATGAGGTGCGGAGAGTCGAAGCCCAGCTCGAGCATCTCGTGCGCAAAGCCACGCTCGCTCGGCGAGTCCGCCTTGTTGGCGGCAATGAGGACCTTGCGGCCCGACCGGCGCAGGAGGGTCGCGATCTCGCGGTCCACCGGCGTCAGGCCCTGCCGCACATCGAGCAGCAGCACGATCACGTGGGCCTGATCGATGGCCACCTTGGTCTGCGCCTCGATCGCCGCGCGAGATTCGTCCTGCGCGGTGTCGAGGTCCAGGCCCGCGGTATCGACCACCGTGAACTCGCGCCCGCTCCACTCCGCGATGCCGTAAAGCCGATCGCGCGTCAGGCCCGATTGAGGGTCGACTATCGCCTTTCGCCAGCCGAGGATGCGGTTGAAAAGTGTGGACTTCCCAACATTGGGGCGTCCGACGATCGCGACGATGGGGCGAGCCACGACGTCAATTAGACGGGGTCGGCGCCCTCAGCCACAGGATCGCACCCGCAATCGCGCACAGCGCCGCGCCGAAACCGAGTGCAGCCGCCGGGCTGACGAACGTCCATAGGGCACCGGCGATCACGCTCGCGGCGAGGTCGGCTCCGCCGTTGATGCCGTTCAGAAAGCCAAACGCGGTGCCCAGGCGCCGCTCCTCGACCAGCGAGCTCGTGAGCGAGCCCTCCATGGTGCTGACCACCGGATTCTGAGCCCCGACGAGGAGCGCCATCAACCCCAGCGCAATCCAGCCGTGGCCCAAGACGCCCACCAAGCACGCGGCGGCAAATGTCACGTAGGCGGCGGCCAGGACAGGCGCCTTCCCCACTTTGTCGCCGAGCCATCCCGCCGGAAACGACACCGCCGCGCCCACCACGTTGTGCGCGAGATAGAAACCAACAGCCGCGGACAGCGCCATGGCCGCGCTCAGCTCCGGCTGCATGATTTGGGCCGCTCGCAGGGTGAAGAACGCGGTGGCGAAGTTGCCGACCCCGAAGATCGCCACGGGAGCCATGAGCCGCCAGAAACCCGCAGGCATCGGGACTCTCAGCGACACAGGCTTATTGCGTTCGCGTCGAGGGTCCCTCGTGATGAGCGCGAACAGGACAACGCACAGGACGCCCGGCACCAACGCCACCATGAAGATGGTTCGGAAGCCATAACCGGTAGACAGAAGGAGAAACGCCATGGCCGGCCCGAGCAGTGCTCCCGCTGTGTCCAGCGCCTCGTGGAATCCAAATGCCTTGCCGAAGTCGCGCTTGTCGACAGAGCCTGCGAGCATCGCCGAGCGGATCGGCTGTCGCAGCCCGCGACCCATCCATGCCAGCGAGCGCGCGACGATGATCTGCGGCCAGCTCGAGACCGCTACGAGAAGGGCGAGCCCGAAGACCGTCGTTCCGTATCCGCCCACAGCCAGGCGCTTTCGCCAGCCGATCCGGTCGCTGTACCAGCCGCTCCAGAGCTTGACAAGCGCGGACGAGCCATCGCCGATGCCCTCGATCAGTCCGACCGCGAGCGCAGGCGCGCCAAGCCCGACCGTGATGAACAGGGGCAGAACCGCGAACACCATCTCGTAGTTCGCATCGGCTGCGAGGTCGGCGATGCCGATACCGACAACGTTCCGGTTGAGCCACTTCACGCGGGTGCGTGGTGGAGAGTCGGGCGAGGTCAGACGGCCTCGAGCGGCTCGAATCGGAACTGTCCGACGATCGCGACGATCAGGCGAGCCACAACGTCAATTAGAAAGGGTCGGTGCCTTCGACTACAGGATCACTCCGGCGACGCGGGTTTGAACAGTCTCAAATCCGAGCGCTGCAGCCGCCTCGGCTCACCCGGCTCGCGGTGACACGACAGCGGGCGAGGCAGGCTCGACTGCAGGCATCGGTGGCGATTCGCCACCTCCGTTCAAGGGGAGCTCGAAGATGAAGGTGGAACCCGATCCGAACGTGCTCTCCACCCAGATCTTGCCATGGTGCAGCTCGATGATCTCCTGCGTGATCGGCATACCGAGGCCGGTCCCGGCCACCTTCTGATTGAGCTCCGTTTCGATCCTTTCGAATCGTGAGAAGACTCGAGGCAGGTCTTCCGGCTTGATCCCGAAGCCATGGTCGGTGACGCTGACCCGGATCACGCCATCGCTCAAGCGGCTGGCGATCCGAACCTCACCGCCGGCGGGCGAGTACTTGACGGCATTCGAAACGAGGTTGGCCGCCACCTGCGTCAAGCGGTCCGAATCAGCCAGGAACGGATGCAACGTCTCATCAAGATCAAGAGCGAACGTGTGGTCAACCGAGGTCGCCGCGCCGCGGTCTGAGGCCGAGCGCAGGATCCAGTTGATGTCGGTCAAGCTCACGCTCAAGGTCGCTCGGTGAGACTCGAGCCGGTCCAGATCGAGCATGTTCGTGATCAGCCGGTTGAGTCGTTGAGCTTCGTGTTGAATCTCCGTCGCGAACTCGGTGACCTCTTCGGGCGTGACCTTCTCGCCCTGGAGCAGCTCGCTGTATCCCTGGATGCCGATCAAGGCATTGCGGAACTCATGGCTCGCGTTGGAGAGCCCCTCCTCCTCGAGGCGGTTGACCCGTTTCAGCACTTCGTTGGCCGCGGCCAGCTGCTCTCGCGCTTCGATCGCCTGGTTGCGAGAGGCTTCGGCGCTGCGCCGTTCCGCCTCAGCGCTGCGCCGCTCCGCTTCGGCCCGCAAAGTTTCCGACTCTGCGCGCTCCCTTGCGCGCTCGGTGCCCGCCACCAACGCCGCGACGATCATCGTCACCCCGACGATCTCCACCGCCTTCTGGATGAAGGCCAGAACTCCGTTCGAAGTGGCGAAGAAACCGCCCACCACGTACAGCCAGACGAGCGCGCCGATCAAGGCCGGTGTGAACCAATACACCCCGCGCCACCCGTAGAGAACGGCAGCCGTTGGACCCACCAGCATCAGGGCCGCCCACCCGCTGTCGGTCGGCACACGAGCGAACTCCACCATGGTCACGGCAGCCACGACCACGTCGCTCGCCATCGCAACGGCGATGAGGGGCTGCACCCACCCGGGGGGCAAACGGCGGTGAAATGTGATCGCAGTGTTGTAGAGGGCGAGGTAGACGAAAGTCAGAATGAATGCGGTCCGGTTGAGCGGAGCTGGAGTTCCCGCGAAGGCCTGCGCGAACCCGAGCGGCACGAAGGCCCATCTGACTCTCGAAACAAATACGGCTGTCGCCAGCCTGCGAGCATCGGCCTGCTTGGCGCCGTCGCGGATCGAGGACCCGGCCACAGCGCCCACCCGGGCCGGGATCTGCACGACATCAGTTTGGTCCGAGCCGGATAACAAACTCAGCAACAGCCGATCTGTCAGACGACCTCTAAGGGCTCCTGCCGAAACGGCCCGAAGTCCTTCTCTGGCACGAACACGTTGGCATCGACGGGAGTGCCGTGCTCCACCGCGACAATCAGATAAAAGTAGCCCGCCCACGATTGCTCGGCGTCAAATACCGACCCCCGCGCTGGATGGTCTGGGTGGCTGTGGTAGTAGCCGAGAACGTCGAGGCCTGCCGCGCGCGCCTCCTTGTCGATTCGGATCTGATCGAGTGGATCCATCTCATACCGGTCGACTGTGCGCTCGCTGCTATATGGCCAGCGCGAGCGCGGCTGCCCGATGATGTTCCCGGCTCGCCTCACCTCGGTGATGAGCTGTCCGCCCGGTGGCCCCACCATGATTCCGCAAATTTCGTTCGGATAGCCCTCGGCGCCGTGTGCCTGGATCGCTTCGAACGCGGCGCGGTCGATCTTCAAAGCTTGGCCCCGTAAAGGCCGGTGGAAATATAGCGGTCGCCTGAGTCGGGGAAAACCGTGACGATCACGCCGGTCTCGATCGTCTCGGCCAGGCGCCTCGCGGCCCACAGCGCGGCTCCGCTCGAATGGCCGACCAGCAGCCCCTCGGTACGCGCCACGGCGCGCGCCAGGTCATAGGCGGGCTCGGTGGGGCAACCCCATATCTCGTCAGCGAGGCTGGGATCCCAGATCTTCGGCACGATCGCGGTCGGTATGTGCTTCAGGCCCTCGAGGCCGTGGAACGAATCCTCGGGCTGCACGGCGATGGTGCGGATCGACGCGTCGTGCTCCTTCAGTCGCCGCGAGGTGCCGACAAAGGTGCCGGTCGTGCCGAGGCCTGCGATGAAGGCGGTGATGTGGCCGCCGGTCTGCTGCAGGATCTCCACCGCCGTGCCCTCGTAGTGCGCGCGCACATTCGCAGGGTTCGAATACTGGTCGGGATAGAAATAGAGGTCGGGATGCTCCGCCACGAGCTCACGGACTTTGACGATCGCGCCATCCGAACCCTCGAGGGGATCGCTGTAGACGATCTCGGCGCCATACGCGACCACCAGCGCCTTGCGTTCGGCGCTGACGTTGGCCGGCATCACGAGCTTGACCTTGTAGCCCTTCGCGGCGCCGACGAGCGAGTAGGCGATGCCGGTATTGCCGGACGTGGAATCGATGATGGTCTTGTCGTGCGTCAAAGCGCCCGTGCGCTCGCCATCCTCGATCATCGACAGGGCCGCGCGGTCCTTCACCGAGCCGCCTGGGTTGAACCACTC
>DATCPU010000438.1:0-4221 GCA_036569925.1 Candidatus Dormiibacterota bacterium | reverse complement strand
GGAGAGGGCTCTGCGGCGTCGGCCGTGCCGTCATCTTTCGCTGGGGCGGCGCCGTCGCCCCCGATCTCGACCACGGCAATCTCTGCGCCCGCCTGGACGGTTTCGCCTTCCTTGGCCAGGATCTCTTTGAGGATTCCAGTGACCGGTGCGGGCACCTCTGCGCTCACCTTGTCCGTATCCACCTCGAGCATCGGCTCGAACTCCACCACCTTGTCGCCCGGTTTCACGAGCCACTTCGAGATCGTGCCCTCGTGCACCGACTCCCCCAGCTGGGGCATCACGACGCGCTTGTCAGTGCCTGCCATCAGAACGCCGCCAGGTCCCGGAGCGCCTGGCTGATCTTTTCCGGGTTGGGCATGAAGAAATCTTCCATCGCGGGGGCGTACGGCATCGAAGGCACGTCGAGGCCCCCCAGCCGTTTCACCGGTGCGTCGAGCCAGCGCCAGGCCTCATCTGCGATAAGGGCTGCGATCTCGGAACCGACCGACACGCTGAAGTTGTCCTCGTAAAGCACCAGGCACTTGCCGGTTTTGCGAGCCGAGGTGATGATCGCCTCGCGGTCCAGCGGGTAGACGGTGCGCAGATCAATGATCTCAACGCTTACTCCGTCCGCATCAAGGGCTGTGGCGGCCTCCATGGCGTAATGGACCATGAGCCCGTAGCAGAAGACCGAGATGTCGGTCCCCTCGCGCGCGGTGCGTGCGACCTGCAGCGGAATGAGGTATTCGCCCTGAGGCACTGGCTCCTTGAACATCCTGTACAGCCGCTTGTGCTCGAAGAACAGGACTGGGTCGGGGTCGCGAATCGCCGCCAGCAGCAGTCCCTTGGCCTCGTAAGGGGTGGAGGGAATCACGATCTTCAATCCGGGCGTGGCGAACCGAGCCTCGATCGACTGCGAGTGATAAAGCGCGCCGTGGGCGTGGCCTCCCATCGGTGCGCGGATGACCATCGGCGCCGACCAGTCGCCGTCGCTTCGGTACCGGAACTTGGCGATCTCGTTGGTGATCTGGTTGAAAGCCATGTGCGCGAAGTCTGTGAACTGCATCTCAGCCACTGGACGCTTGCCGGCGAGCGCGAGGCCGAGGGCGACGCCTGCGATCGACGACTCGGCAAGCGGCGTATCGATGACGCGCGCCTCGCCGAACTTGTTGTAGAGGCCGTCCGTAACCAGGAACACACCGCCCTTCTTGCCGACGTCCTCGCCCAGGACCATCACTCGCTCGTCGCGCTCCATCTCCTCGGTTAGGGCTGAGCGAAGCGCGGACACCATGTTCATCTCTTCGGTCTGGAGATCCGCCGCCGGCTCGATCGCTTTCGGCACCTCGAGCCCATACACGTTGGTGAGCGCGTTCTCAGCGGGGGCGTCGGGCGACGCCATGCCCTCGCTGGTCGCCTTGGCGACCTCTTCCTTGACCCGCTCTTCGTACTCCGCGACCTCTTTGACACTCAGCACCCCTTCCTCGAGGAGCCTCTTCTTGAACTGCTCGAGGCAGTCCGACAGCGCGAGCCGGTCGATCTCCTCCTGGTTTCGGTAGCGGCGCTGATCGTCCTCTGAGGAATGCGCGCCAAGCCTGTCGACCAGGCATTCGATGAGGGTCGGGCCGTCTCCGGCTCGAGCGCGGGCGATCGCCTCCTTGGCGACGACGTAGGCGGTGACCGGGTCGCGGCCGTCCAGCGTCACGCCGGGGAATCCATATCCCGCCGCGCGCTGCGCTGCGTACTCGATCGCGTACTCCTTCCGCATCGGGGTGGAGATCGCGAAGCCGTTGTTCTCGCAGACGAATATCTCCGGCACCTTGTAGATCGCCGCGAAGTTGAAGGCCTCGTGCGCATCGCCTTCCGACCCGGAGCCTTCGCCGTAGCAGGTCATCAGGACCTTGTCGGTGCCATCCATCTTCAGCGCGTACGCGACACCGGCACCGCGCACCAGCTGTGTCGCCACCGGCGACCCGCCCGAGGTGATGTTGAGCCGCGTGTCGGAGAAGTGCCCGGGAGTCTGCTTGCCACCTGACGCCGGGTCGGCGGGCTTCGCCAGCACCGAGAGCATCAGATCGAGGGGAGTGACACCCATTCGCAAGCAGAGCACCACGTCGCGGTAATAGGGCGACACCCAGTCGTACTTCGGTTTCAGACCCCAGCTCACACCGATCTGCGCTGCCTCGTGACCGGCGCACGAGATGATGAAAGGCGCCCGGCCCTGGCGGTTCAACACCTGGAACCTGTAGTCGACCTGGCGGCCAAGCAGGATGTAGTTGAACCAGGCCTTGAGCGTCTTCTCGTCCAGATCGGTGTCGCGCCATGCGATAGGTTCCTGGAAGCGCCACTCGGGGCTGAAGGTTGGGCCTTTGGTCTTCACGGTCGTCGCCATCAGAAGCTCAGATGTGGATCGCGTGGCCGTCGACCGCGAGGGCTGCTTCCATCACTGCTTCGCTGAGTGTCGGGTGCGGGTGAATGTTGCGACCCATCTCCCAGGCGTCGCCCTGGAACAGTTGGGTGAGCGCCGGCTCCGCGATGAGCTCGGTGGCGTTCGGTCCGACGATGTGCGCGCCTAAGAGTTGGCCCGTCTTGGCGTCGGCGACCAGCTTGACGAAGCCGCCCGTCTCTCCGTGGATGATCGCCCGGCCCAGCGCGCTGAAGGGAAACTTGCCGGTCTTGACCTCGCGGCCTTTCTCCTTCGCCTGCTTCTCGCTCATACCGACCGAAGCGATCTGCGGGTGCGAGTATGTGCAGCGGGTGACGAGCTCCTGGTCCATCGGCGCGACCCGTTGATCTGCGATGTCCTCGACCGCCGTCATGCCTTCGTGCGCGGCCGCGTGTGCCAGCAGGAAACCGCCGACCACGTCGCCAATCGCGTGGATGCCTTCTGCCGAGGTGCGCATCCACTCATCGACCTTGATGAATCCGTTGGGGTGCGTCTCCACGCCGACCTTCTCGAGACCGACGTCCTTCGATCGCGGCGAACGGCCGACTGCCACCAGCAGCTGGTGGGCCCACACCTCGCCCTGCTCGGTGTCGACGCTCACCCCACCGCGGGCCTTCTTCGCGCCCTTGACCTTGACGCCGACGCGGCAATCGATGCCGGCCTTCTTGAAAGCGGACAGCATCTCCTTGGAGATCTCTTCGTCCTCCAGAGGCACCAGGCGCTCGAGGCCTTCGAGCAGCGTGACCTTCACGCCGAGCTGGCTGTAGAGCGTTGCGAACTCGACCCCCACAGCGCCCGCGCCGATGATGCAGATCGACTCCGGGACCTTGCTCGAGAGGGTGGCGTTGTCGGACGAGATGATGAGCTCGCCGTCGAACTCCAGGCCTGGCAGCGAGCGCACGGTGGACCCTGTCGCGACGATCAGATTCTTGGCCCGGAGCTGCTTGGATCCGACTTCGATGGTGTTGCGGTCGCGCAGCCGGCCGCTGCCGGCGACAACCTCGATCTTGTTCTTCTTCATCAGGAACTGGACGCCCTTGTAGAGCTGGCTCACGACCGCGTCGCGGCGCGCGCCGATGCGGGCGTAATCGAAGCGGACATTGTCAGCGTCGACGCCGAACTCGGCACCGCGCGCTGAGATTCGGTGGTACAGCTCAGACGACTCCAGGAGCGCCTTCGTGGGGATGCAGCCTACGTGGAGGCAGGTGCCCCCAAGCTTGTCCGCCTCGACCAATCCCACCTTCAAACCCAGCTGGGAGGCGCGGATTGCGGCTGGGTAGCCGCCCATTCCACCCCCGAGGATCAGCACGTCGAAGTCGTCAGTAGGCATCTCTCTCAGTGTAGAAGCCGAGACGCGCAGCCGGGCTTCAGCAGGTTTGCTCGCGCCTGTTCGAAGTCCGCCCGATCGACGAGGGGCAGGCCGGTGGCGGGGTCGCCGTAGCGATCGATGGCCCTGTAGTAAGACGCCGGACTAGTTTCTACCGGCATGACGAACGGGTCAGCCGCCCCAGTTGGATCCAGGCAGGGATCGCCGCGCACGGTGGCCAGCGCCTGAAGGTCGGCGACCTGGCGCTGCATCTGGATCGCCTTGGCGGCACCGAACTCGAGTAGGAGCACGCCGCTGCTGAAACAGGCCAGGAACAGGCAAGCCGCAAGCGCCGGCCGCCACGTCCCGCGCCATGGCAGCCGGCGGGCGGCGTCGGCCAACAGCAGCAGCCAGAAGACAGCCGCGACATAGGTGTAGCGGCTGGCGCCCGACTGCTGGTACCCGAGCTGCACCCTGATGAGGCCGGTTACCG
>DATCPU010000437.1:0-6779 GCA_036569925.1 Candidatus Dormiibacterota bacterium | reverse complement strand
CGTCGATGCAGTCGACGGCACGCCGCGACGGTGACAACTACATCCTCAATGGACAGAAGATCTGGGTCTCAGACGCGGACACCGCGGACTTCCTTCTCGTGTTCGCCAAGACCGACCCGAAGGCGGGATCTCGCGGAGTCTCCGCCTTCATGCTCGATCGTGTTGCTTGGGGCAAAGCACTTCGGACCGAGCCGATCGAGGGCCGGCTCGGCATCCGCGCCGGCGACGTCGGATCCATCTTCATGTCCGACCTGGAGGTGTCCGAAGCCGATCGAATCGGCGATGAGGGCGATGGCTTCAAGATCGCGATGAGCTGCCTCGACAACGGCCGTTACACGGTGGCGGCCGGCGCAACCGGCACCGTCCGTGCCAGCCTCGATGCCTCTGTCAAATACGCCCGCGAACGAAAGACCTTCGGCCAGGAGATCGGCCGCTACCAGCTTGTTCAGCAGATGGTCGCCCACATGTCTCGTGATTACGAGATCTGCCGGCTCCTCTACTTCAAGGTCGCCTGGATGAAGAACAAAGGCGTGCGCCACACGCGAAATGTTTCGATGGCCAAACAGTACGCGACCGATGCAGCCTTCAACGCGGCCAACGATGCCATCGAGGTGCACGGCGCGTACGGTTATTCGGCGGAGTATCCCGTCGAGCGTTTCCTTCGCAACGCGCGGGCGCCGATCATCTATGAGGGCACTCGCGAGGTGCACACGATCCTCCAGGGCGAATACGCGCTGGGTTATCGCGAGGACCGGCCGGTCAAGAAGTCACTCCCGCCCTACCAGCCAGATTGATCCGGCCCGCGGCTGCTGAGGGTGGTGTGGTAGCTGCCGTCAACTCGGTGAGACGCAACCTCAGCCATATCGACTTTGTGGTGCTGTCCCTCTACTGGGTTGCCATCGGTTATCTGTGGACGAGCCTCGGCGGCCTGATCCTCCCCGACATGGTCATCCAGCTGGTGGGCAGGGAGCACGAGGGCTTTGCGCTTGGCGTGCTGGAGGCCGTCGGCTCGCTGATGGCCGTGGTCTGGCAGCCGGTCGCCGGCGCGCTGTCGGACCGCACGACGACGCGCTTTGGGCGGCGGCGTCCGTACATCGTAGTCGGCACCGTCGGCGATGTCCTGTTCCTCGTCGGCCTTGCGCTGGCAGGAACGTTTGGCCTGGTGCTGGTCTTCTACTTCCTCCTGCAGGCGGCCTCGAACACCGCCCAGGGTCCGTATCAGGGCTTGATGCCCGATGTCGTCCCGGAAGCTCAGCGCGGCACCGCCTCGGGCTACTTCGGCTTGGCGAACGTGGTCGGGCTGCTCGTCGGCACGCTGGGGTCGGGCTACATCCTCGCCCACGCCGGCCGGACCGCTGCCTTGCTCAGCATCTGCGCCCTCCTCATCCTGACCATGCTGGCCACGGTCCTGTTGATTCCCGACCGGGCGACCCGAACAGCCAACCAGTTCAAGAACGTGCGCGAAGCCATGACCACGACATTTGCGCGGCCGCTTCGCTACCCCGCATTTCTGTGGCTCATGGCTTCGCGGTTGCTCATCCTCATGGGGTTGGTCGGCGTCCAGAGCTTCGTGTTCTTCTACTTCAACAACGTCTTCTTTCACAACGACCGCATGGACACGATCACCGCCAGCTACACGCTGTTGGGCCTGGTGATATTCGCGGCCTTTGTGGCGTCGTGGCCGGCGGCCCGAGCGTCGGACCGTTTCGGCCGGCGGCCGTTCATCCTGATCGGTGGGCTGATGGGAGCGCTGGGGGTGCTCATGCTCGTTTTCAGCCACTATCAGCTGCTGCCCCCTCAGCTCGTGGAACCGTTGGCGAAAATGCTGAAGGTGCCACCGCTGGCGGCGCAGGCGACTCTGGTCGGTGTTTTGATCGGTATCGGCTACGGTGTCTTTTTCTCTGTTGACTGGGCTTTCATCCAAGACGTCATTCCCACGCAGGAGGCAGGGTTGTTTATGGGTTTCAGCAACATTGCGACGGCCGGGTCCGGAATCATTGCCCGCTTTATCGGCGGTTTTCTCCTCGATCCGTTCAACCACGGACCGAAGCTGCTCGGCTTGCCAGGGGGCTTTCCTGTCATCTTTTCGATATTCAGTGCATCGCTGTTGATCGGTGCGTTACTGATCTTGAAGGTGCCCGAGGCTCGAAAGCGATGAACCTTGACGGACTGCTGCCATGGGGCGGGCTCGCGGGAGCTCCTTTCGACGCGGCCGACATGGTGGTCGCCGGGATCCCTTACGACGGCTCCGCTGTCTACAGGAAGGGCGCGGCGCTCGCTCCCGAGCGCATCCGCTCACTGTCGGGCGCCATGCCGCCGGTCACCGAGGACGGCCAGCTGCTCGAGGGACTGCGTATCCACGACATGGGTGATCTCGATGTCGGCCCAGACATCGGCGAGGGCTGGATGCGAGTGGCGGAGCGCCTGTCGACTGTTCCGCTCAATTCACTGCTGACGGTCCTCGGCGGGGATCACTGCACCGCCATTGCCACGATCGCGGCGCAGGCGCGGCGCCACCCCGACATGCAGCTGCTGTGGATCGACGCCCACCCCGATCTGTGCGATTTCTCGCGGGGAGGTCGCTGGACGTGCGGCTGTGCGATGCGCCGAGCGCTGGAGGTTTCGGCCATCGACCCGGCCAGGGTCGTCATTGCAGCCGGCCGCGACTACGACCCCGAGGAGGTCGAGTTCATCAAAGCCACCGGCATCCTCCTCGTCTCGGCGCGGGAATGGGCGGCCGATCCGGCCGCGGCGGCGCTGGCGATCGGCGACCGCCTTGCCGGCAAGAAGGTGCACGTGTCGTTTGACATCGATGCTCTCGACCCCGCGTTTGCCCCTGGCACGGAGATCCCGTCGGCCGGCGGTGTCTCCACGCGGCAGGCGCTCGATTTGCTGGGGACGGTTCTCGGGCGAACCAGCCCAGTTGGTTTCGACGTGGTTGAGGTGTCTCCGCCGTTCGACAGCGGTGACATCAGCAGCTTTGCCGCGCTGAAGCTCATCTTCGAGTTCTGGGGAATGTCCTGGAATGGAAAGCGCTGACGTTGTAATCGTCGGGGGCGGCATCAGCGGGTGCGCGCTCGCCTACCAGCTGGCAAAACGCAAGGTCGATGTCGTGCTCCTTGAGAGGGAGACTCTGGGGTCTCAGTCCACTGGAAAGTGCGCGGGCGGCGTGCGCCAGCAGTTCTCGACCGAAGACAACGTCAGGGTGATGCGGCTGGCGGTCCAGCTGCTGGGGTCCTTCGAGCAGGAGACAGGGCACCCTGCGGATTTCCGACAGATCGGTTATCTGTTCGTCTTCACGCAGCCGCAACAGGTCGAAGACTTTCGACACAACATGGACATGTGGCACCGCGTGGGACTGACCGAAGCGCGGTGGGTGGATCCCGCCGAGGCCGCGACGATGGTGCCTGTACTGAACGTTGAGGACGTCCTGGGCTGCACGTTCTGCCCCACGGACGGCATCGCCAGCCCGAACGACGTCACCTTCGGCTACGCCACCTCGGCGCGCCGCCTGGGCGCGCGGTTGAGAGAGGGGGTCGAGGTCACCGGGATCGATGTTGCGGCTGGCAGGGTGCAGGGCGTTCACACCTCGGGCGGCGACATCGCGACGCGCCTCGTGTTCAACTGCGCGGGGCCGTGGGCGGCCTCGATCGGCCGCATGGCCGGGCTGGAGATCCCGGTGCTCCCTTATCGAAGGCATATCGCCGTCACGGGCACATTCCCGGCTGTGCCGCGCACCACTCCGATGACGGTCGACTTCCACACGTCCCTTTACTTTCACCCGGAGGGAGACGGCGTGTTGATGGGCATGAGCGATCGGACAGAGCCGCCGGCTTATGTGACCGACGTCAACTGGGAGTTCCTGGAGAAGATGTTCGAGCAGGCGGCTCACCGGGCCCCGGCGCTCATGGGCGCGGGCGTCAAGACGGCGTGGGCCGGCCTGTACGAGTCGACGCCGGATCACCAGGCGATCCTCGGTCCGATCGCCGAGGTCGAGGGGTTCTGGTGCGCGGCCGGCTTCAGCGGGCACGGTTTCATGCAGGCACCGGCGGCATCGCTGCTCCTGACCCAGTTGCTGCTCGACAAGAAATCCGAGATCGACATCTCTTCGTTTGGATTCGAGCGCTTCGCGAGAGGGGCGCTGGTAACGGAGCGCAACATCATCTAGCGTCCGGCGCTTGCAATGTCGAGTAGGCGCCGGCGGCGCCACTGGAGTACCGTGCGGCGATGGCTCAAGAATCAGGAACGTGGCATCACGGGTTGATGGCGCGGTGGTGGGCCGAGTTCGTCCCTCCCGAACCCGCGGAGCTGGACTACTTCGGTGCCCAGGTGCGGAAGTTTGGTGAGCCGGCGCTCGATCTTGGATGCGGGGCGGGACGGATCCTCATTCCGATGCTGGCTGGTGGCCTTGACGTCGATGGCTCAGACGTTTCGGCGGACATGATCGCCCAGGCGCGCACTTTGGCGGAAAAGGACGGCTTTTCGCCGGGACTCACGGTCGAGCCCATGCACGAGCTGCAGCTCCCGCGGAAGTACCGGACCATCTACATGTGCGGAGCGTTCGGCATCGGCGGCGACCGCGACCATGACCGCGAATCGCTAAGGCGGGCGTACCAGCACCTAGAGGCGGGTGGGGCGTTGCTCATCGCCAACCATTGGTTTCCCTACGGTGAGATGGACGAGCAGCGGTGGTCTCGATGGCTACCCGGACATCGGGCGGATATGCCTCGTGAGTGGCCGAACGAGGGCGACCGCCGTACCACAGCCGACGGTGACGAGATCGAGATGTTTTTTCGAATGGGTGACCTCAATCCGCTGTTGCAGCGTACGACGCTACAAATGCGCGCCCGCCTTTGGCACGAGGGCCAGATCGTCAAAGAGGAGGCGCACGACCTCTACGAGAACCTGTACTTTGCCCAGGAGATCCTGCTGATGCTCGACGACGCGGGTTTCCGGGACGTCGCAGTCGAAGGTGGCTATACCGGCCGGCCGGCCGTCCCTGACGACCCCATGGTCTGCTTCGTGGCTAGGAAGGCGACCAGCTAGCGCTTCGCCAGTAAAACGACAGCAATTAGGATCAAGCCGCCGAGCAACAAAGCGCCCGAGCAACCCAGCTGTACAACGGTATAGACGATGCCTCCCGTCGAGCCGTAAGTGGGCGCGATCTCGGCTCGCCGCCTGCGAGTCAGAACCGCGCCGATAACGCCCCCGACGCCCAGCAGGACGGCAAGAATCCCCAGGCCCACGACTGCCGCGTTCTGGCCATTCAATCTAAGATGACCGGTCCGCCGGGGACCGCGAGAGATTCGGTGCCCAGGTGGTCCAGCTGGGAGGCGCCGGTGAGCAACGCAGCGCGCATGTCGGAGACCTGTAAGCGAGTAGCGGAGCCGGCAACGATGCAGATGGGCCGCATGGGCGCCGAAGATCCGCTGGCCTCGGTGGGTCGGTCATCTAGGCCAGTATGCCCTCGGTTACGATCTGACCCGTGGCGAGGGTTTTGCTATTGGGTTCGACTGGCTTTTTTGGGCGTGGCGTCGCGCACAAGCTGATCGACGCCGGCCATCAATTGAGGGTCCTGGTACGGGACCCGATGAAGGCTGCCGGCTTCAAGATTCGCGGCGCGCAGGTGGTGACCGGGGATGCGCTGAACCCAGCCGCCCTCGCGCAGTCGGCCCAGGGCGTGGAGCACATCATCAGCCTGGTCGCGGTTCGCCGCAACCGTCCGCAGTCGTTCCTCGAGGTCAACGTCGACGGACCCCGCATCATGGCCGACGCGGCAAAGGCCGCGGGCGTGAGGTCGGTTCTGCTGGTGAGCGCGATCGGCGCGCGCCTCGACGCTCACTACAAATACCTGACGTCGCGGTGGATGGGCGAACAGGAGCTTGCGAAGTCGGGCGTGGCCGGCACCATCCTGCGCTTCTCGGCAGTGCTGGCAGAGGAAGGTGGAATCGTCCAGGATTTCGAACATCAAACAAGCTTCGGACCGGTGATCATCATCCCTGGCAGCGGCCAGGCCAGGTTCCAGCCAATCCTCCGCGAGGACGCAGCCCGCTGCGTGGTGGAGGCCATCAGCAAGCCGGAGCTTCTCAGCACGATCGTCGAGCTTGGCGGCCCGGAGGTGGTGACCTTCGAATCCATGCTCGACTGGTTCATCCACGCGCGCGGGATCAAAAAGCCCAAGCTGAAGCTTCCCACCGCGCTCCTGATCCCCGGTGCGATGGCCATGGAAGCGATGCTCGCAAACCCGATCGCGACCCCT
The DNA here is from genome assembly GCA_036569925.1 of Candidatus Dormiibacterota bacterium. Taxonomy (GTDB): domain Bacteria; phylum Chloroflexota; class Dormibacteria; order Dormibacterales; family Dormibacteraceae; genus Palsa-872. Next base: position 520 of record DATCPU010000437.1, on the reverse strand, counting down.
GATGAGATCAACACAATCCAGCTCGACAACATCGCGGACGGCATCGACTCTGTCAGCGCGCGTTTCGGCTGGCGCCCAACCCGCCCCAGCCAATGGGCCCAGGAGAACTGGAAGAAGAAGACCCGCGTTCGCTGAAGGTCCGCGCGTTTTTCGGGCTGCCGGTGCCCGAGCCACAACGCGACGAGCTGGAGGCATTCCTCAGTGCTTGTGAGCGAGCGGCGCCGGAATTCCGGTGGACGCCAAAAAAGAACCTTCACCTGACCATTCGCTTCATCGGTAGCGTCGACAGGCCGCTGGTCGAATCGCTCGGCGATGCGCTCGCGCTTAGATCTCTTGGGGCGTTCGACCAGGAGCTAGGTGATGTCGGCACCTTTGGGCGAGGCCGCGCTGCGCGGGTGGTGTGGCTTGGTCTGCGGAACGGGAAGGATGGAGCAGCTGCGCTGGCGGCGCAGGTGGAAGAGGAGTGCGTGCGCGTCGGATTGCCCGCGGAGTCGAGGCCGTACCAGGCCCACCTCACTCT
>DATCPU010000436.1:0-11281 GCA_036569925.1 Candidatus Dormiibacterota bacterium | reverse complement strand
GCGGCCGCCACGACCACCCAAAGCCGACGCCGTTGCTGGGTGGCATAGCCATGTACCTGGGTTTCGCCGCGGCCCTGATCCTGTTCCTGCCTCACTACAAAGACACGCTCGGAGTGCTTGTGGTCACGGGGCTCGCCGCGGCGCTGCTGCTGGCCGACGATCGGTGGCACGTGAGCGCGGCGATCAAGGTGGGCATGCAGCTGTTCGTCGCGCTGGTCGCGATCGTGGTGTTCGGTTTCAAGATCGCGTCTTTCGGCCTGCCGGGCGAGCAGCTGGTCCAGCTTGGGTGGCTGGCCATCCCGATCACGCTTTTCTGGCTGGTCGGCATGCAGAACACCGTCAACCTGCTGGACGGCGTCGACGGCCTGGCTGCAGGGGTGGTGTTGATCGTGGCGGTGACTTTGCTGCTGGCTGCCGCGGGCCTCAGACAGGTCGCATATGTCCAGCTGGCGGCTGCCCTGGCCGGGACGTGTGCCGGCTTCCTCATCTTCAACTTCCACCCGGCGCGCATCTTCATGGGCGACTCGGGTGCTCACTTCCTCGGGGCGGCGCTGGCACTCGTCTCGATCGTCGGAGTGGCCAGGGTAGCTGTGGCATTCGCTTTGGTGGTTCCTGTCCTCGCGCTGGCGCTGCCGATCGGCGACACAGCGTGGGCAATCTACCGGCGCCGCCGGCAGGGCACCTCAGTCGCCATGCCCGACCTCAGCCACCTGCACCATCGCCTCCAGAGGTTCGGGCTGGACCCGCGCCAGACGTGCTACGTCTTCTACGCGGCTAGCGCGCTGCTAGGGGCAATGGGACTGACGCTGTTCGGGCATGGCCGCATCCTGGCGGTAGTCGTGGCGACCTCGCTGGCGCTGGCGTCGACAGTGGCGGCGGACCTGCTTCAGAAGACGGGATGGCGGGTGCGCGTGCCTTACCTCCGCACCCTGCTCGGTTAGAATTCGGCCGGGCATGCCGCCCCCCTCGAATCCACCAAAAGGGTCTGACCTGGCCGGAATCGGGCTGTATCTGGCGGGCGCGGTCCTGCTGCCACTTATCGGGGGCGTGGTTCTCGACAACGTTTTCCATTCGGCGCCCGTCTTTGTGCTGATCGGATTGTTCGTGGGCCTGGTTGCAGGTGGAATCGCCATCTGGTTGAAGGTGAGGGAGCTGTCGAAGTGAGGGTGGGCGGGATGCTTCGGAACTCGGTGGTCGCCTCGGCGACCCTCGCGGTCGTTGCCACCACCGTTGCGGCCCTTCTCGGTCAGGCGGCCATCGGCGTCGGCCTCGCGTCGGGGCTGGTCCTTGGATCTGCGAATGGTTACGTGATCCAGGCGTTCCTGGGCCGCGACACGCCGTTTCTGGCGGCCAGCATGTTCCGCCTTGCCACGTTGAGCGCTCTCGGCCTGCTGCTGGCGGTGGTCTTTGGAATCTCCGCGTGGCCGGTCATGGTCGGGGTCGCGGGCGCGCAGCTCGTCATGGTTGGGGCCGGGGTCAGGCAGGGCTTGCGGGCATGATTTTCGCCGAGGCCGCTCCCGGAACCCATCCGACCATCGACCTGGGCTGCGGCACCCTGTGCACTCTCAATTACGACAGCGTGATCTCCTCTCTAATCGCGGTCATCCTGACCATTGCGATCGGGTTCTGGGTGCGGTCCAAGCTACAGGAGGGACGACCGGGAAAGGTTCAGGCGATCTTCGAATGGGGTTACGACCAGCTGCGAAGCCTGGTCAAGACCAACGTCTCGGACGACGCGCTCTTCATCATCCCGCTGGCGATGACCCTCTTCCTTTACATATTGATCGGCAACTGGATCGAGGTCTTTCCGCTCGCCATCTTCCCCGTGCTCCATGGCGCGAACGCAGACCTCAATCAGACGCTGGCTATGGGGTTGATTGTGATCATCGTCGTGCAGTGGTACAGCATCCGCGTGCTTGGCCTCAATGGCTATCTGCGGCGCTTCACCAAGCCTTTCGAGCTGCCACTCCCCGCACGCATCGTGTTCATCCCCCTGAACATCCTCGAAGAAGCGGTGAAGCCAGTCACTCTCGCCCTGAGACTCTTCGGCAACATATTCGCCGGGGCTGTCATGATCGGTCTGATCGCAGGTTTCGCGAGCCTTCAGCTGCCGGTTGTCGGCACGGTTGGGGGAACCGTGATCGGGTCGCTGCTGCTGATCATCTGGAAGGCGTTCGACGTCATCTTCATCGGTTTCATCCAGGCGTTCATCTTCATGCTGCTGACCGTCATCTATTTCGGCGCGGCCCGCGAGGGTCTCGAACACGAACATCATTAGGAGGAACTCATGACAGACCACGGTATTGAGCTCGCAGGCGCACTCGTCGCATTCGGCCTGGCCCTTGGGTTGGGCGCCATCGGCGCTGCCGTTGGCGACGGCCTAGCCGGAAACGCCTTCATCAGCGGCGTCGCTCGTCAGCCGGAAGCCCAGGGAAGGATGATTCCCTGGCTCTTCACCATCGTCGGCCTGGTCGAGGCCATGTACTTCATCAACCTTGCCTTCGGCTTTGTCTTCCTTTCCAACGTCAAGTAACACCGGGGGAGAAATCGACTGATGCTGTTTCTTTCGGCCGACGCCGGAGTCATCACGATCAATAGCACCGTGATCGTCGAGCTGATCACGTTCCTGGTGATGATGGCGGTGCTGGCGCGATGGGTCTATCCGAGGATCGTTGAGCTGGCCGAGGCCCGGCAGCGCTTGATCGCAGAGCAGCTGACAGAGGCGGAGAAGTCACGCGCCGAAGCTGAGGCGCGGCTCAAGGAAGCCGAGGCGAAGCTCACAGAGGCGCGCAAGACGGCGCAGTCTGTGATCGAAGGCGCCACCAAGTCTGGAGAGCAACTGCGCCAGGAGCTCAAGCAGAAGGCAGAAGAGGAAGCCAAGCGCCTCACCGAAGCTGCTCGCAAAGAGATCGACGCGGAGCGCGAGCGGGCGATCCAGGCCGTGCGCAATGAGGTTGCGAGCCTCGTTGTAGCAGCGACCGAGAAAGTCATCGGCGAGACGCTCGACGAGAGTAAGCACAAACAGCTCATCGAGAGGGCGATAGCCGAGGTGGCGAGTGGCGACGGCAGCCGCTAAGCGGTACGCGCGCGCAGTGTTCGAGCTGGCAACCGAAGAGGGCCAGGTGGAGCAGTGGGCCCGGCGCCTCGAGTCGGTTCGCGACGTGCTGTCCGAACCGGCCGTCGCCGCGGTGCTGACGAACCTGACGATTCCAGTCGGCCGTCGAATGGAGCTCATCTCGGACGCGCCTCACGTTCTCGATCCCCAGGCGACCAACTTGGCGCGGCTCCTCATCGAATCGAACCGTGTCAATCAGGTCGCCGGCATCGCGGATGCGTTCGAGGCCCTTGCCGACGCGGCTGCGGGTCGCGTTCGCGCCACCGTCACGACGGCGGTCGAACTCGATGACGCCGAGCGAGACAAGGTCGCGGAGCAGCTCTCCAAGCGACTGGGCAAGGAGGTCCGTATGACCGTGGTGGTCGATCCGAAGATCCTGGGGGGGCTCAAGCTTCAGTACGGCGACCACCTGATCGACGCCAGCGTTGCCACCAAGTTGCAGCAGTTGCGCCGCCGGCTGGCGGACGCATCCTAGGGGGAAGAACCAAGTGGGTATCAGCACGAAAGAGATCTCCGAAGTCATCAAGGAGCGCCTCAAGGACTTCGACGCCAGCCTCGTGGCAACCGACGTCGGGCGGATCGTCGCCACCAGCGACGGCATCGCTCAGATTTACGGCCTCCAGAATGCAATGGCAGGCGAGCTCCTTGAGTTTCCCCACGATACGTATGGCCTGGCGCTGAACCTCGAAGAAGACCAGGTGCGCGCGGTCATCCTCGGCGACTACGGCCACCTTCATGAGGGCGACGAGGTACGCACCACCGGCCGCCTCCTCGAGGTCCCTGTCGGGGAAGAGCTGATCGGCCGCGTGGTCAACCCGCTCGGCCTGCCGCTCGATGGGAAGGGGCCGATCAAGACCACTAAGACGATGCCCATCGAGAGGATCGCCCCAGGCGTCATCACCCGCAAACGCGTCGACAGTCCCGTGCAGACGGGCATCAAGGCGATCGACGCCATGATCCCGATCGGCCGCGGCCAGCGCGAGCTCATCATCGGCGACCGGTTCACCGGCAAGACGACAGTCCTGTTGGACACGATCATCAACCAGAAGGGCAAGGACCTCATCTGCGTCTATGTGGCGATCGGTCAGAACGCAGCCTCTATCGCGCGCGCCACCGCGACGCTCGAGGAGAACGGCGCGATGGACTACACGATCATTGTCGCGGCCACCGCTTCCGACGCTGCCTCGCTCAACTTCATCGCTCCGTACGCGGGCTGCGCGATGGGCGAGTACTTCATGGAGCAGGGCAAGGAAGCCCTGTGCTGCTACGACGACCTCACCAAGCAGGCGTGGGCGTACCGCGAGCTCTCGCTCAACCTGCGCCGCCCGCCGGGCCGCGAAGCCTACCCCGGCGACGTGTTCTACCTGCACTCCAGGCTGCTCGAGCGCGCGGCGAAGATGAGCCCGGCCAACGGCGGCGGCTCTCTGACCGCGCTGCCTGTCATCGAGACGCAGGCCAACGACGTGTCGGCCTTCATCCCGACCAACGTGATCTCCATCACGGACGGGCAGATCTACCTGCAGGCCGACCTGTTCAACGCGGGCCAGCGGCCCGCCCTGAACGTGGGCATCAGCGTGTCGCGCGTCGGTGGCGATGCCCAGACCAAAGCGATGCGCCAGGTCGCCGGACAGCTGCGGCTCGATCTCGCTCAATACCGAGAGCTGGCCGCCTTCGCCCAGTTCGCCTCCGACCTCGATACGCAGACGCGCAACCAGCTCGAGCGCGGCGCTCGCCTGACCGAGCTCCTCAAGCAGGACAAGTACCAGCCCGTGGCGCTCGCCGAACAGGTCGCAGTGATCTATGCAGGCACGCAGGGCTTCGTGGACAAGGTCCCCGTGGCGAGGGTGCGCGAGTGGGAGGCGGGCTTCGTTCGCTTCCTCAAGAGCGAACAGAAAGAGCTGCTGGATGCTATCGAGAAGCAGAAGGCCCTGGACGACCCCTTGTTCGAGAAGCTGAAGGCTGCCATCACCACCTTTAACCACCAGTTTGGAGTCGAGGAGGCCAAGGCGGCTCCCGACAAGAGTCGCAAGGCAGCCGAGGCAGACAAGCCCGCCGGCAAATCTCAACCGAAAGCGCAGGCTCCTGCAGCCAAAACCGACGCGCCGGCTACGCAGCCCGAAGCGAAGGCGCAGCTGCCCGATGCCAAGGTAGAAGCGCCGGCGGCAGCAGCGGCCAAGCCTGAAGAGGTTGCAGTGGAAGCCGACCCCGACGCCGCCCAGAGGCCGTCTCAGCTCAACCAGATCAGGGCGGCGCTTGCGGACACACCCCCGGACGCCGAACCAAAACCAAAGCGTCCCCGAAAGCCAAAGGCAAACTAAGCAGTGCCAGCGTTCAGGGACATCGTCAGGCGGATCGACTCGATCAGGAACACGCAGAAGATCACCAAAGCCATGCAGGTGGTCGCCGCGACGCGCCTTCGCCGCGCGCAAGCTGCAGTTCAAGCGACAAGGCCGTATGCCGAGAAGATGGTCGAGGTGCTCCAAACCACCGGCGAGCGCGCCACCGAGTACAAGCATCCGTTCCTGGTCCGGCGCGAGGGCAAGCGCGCAGTGATGATCCTCGTGACCACCGACAAAGGCCTGTGCGGTGCGATCAACGTCAACAACATCCGCGCCGCCACCCGGTACATGAACGAGCACCACACCGAGGGGCAGCGCTACGTCACGATTGGGCGCAAAGGCCGCGATTTCCTCCTTCGATACCGGCGCGAGGTCATCGCCGAGGTGAGCGGTGTCTCGGACCGGCCAACGGTCGCCGAGATCATGCCCGCGATCACCGTCGCGCTGGAGGAATACTCAAAGGGCAGGACGGACGCCGTGCTGCTCTGCTACTCGAAGTGGATCTCGACCATGAAGCAGGAGCCGGTGGTGGCCGTGCTCGTCCCTGCCGAGATCCCTGGGCGAGGAGAGGAAAGCAAGGGCCCGCGGGCTGATTACATTTACGAGCCCGACCCGGAATCAGTGCTCGACGGCTTGCTGCCACGCTATGTGGAGACGCAGGTCTTCCAGGCCGTGCTTGAGAACAAGGCCAGCGAGTACTCGGCCAAGATGATCGCAATGCAGAACGCGACCAACGCCGCCGGCGACCTCATCGACGCGTTGACGTTGTACGCGAACAAGGTCCGCCAGGCAGGCATCACCACAGAGCTGATGGAGATCGTTAGCGGTGCCGAAGCGATGCGGGCTTCGAGCTGAGGGAGAAAGAGGACATGGCCAAGACCAAGCACCCGGGACACGACAAGAAGGACGCGAAGAAGGACTCGAAAATAGGGCACGTCAGCCAGGTCATCGGTGCCGTGGTCGACGTCGAGTTTCCGCCGGGAGAGCAACCCGAGCTGTTCGAAGCTCTCGAGGTGACGACGGGCGATGGGCGCGTGGTCGTGCTCGAGGTCGAGGGCGCGATCGGCGACAACGTCGTGCGCACCATTGCCATGGATGCGACCGATGGCTTTCGTCGCGGCGATCCGGCGAAGGCGACGGGCGGACCGATCTCGGTTCCCGTCGGCGTCGAGACGCTGGGACGCATGTTCAACGTGATTGGCGCGCCCATCGACGACGAGCCGGCGCCAGAAGGCGTCACTCGCTGGCCGATCCACCGTCCGGCGCCGCCGGTTTCGGAGCAGCAGGCCAAGGTGGAGATCCTCGAGACGGGCATCAAGGTCATCGACCTGATCTGCACCTTCGCCAAGGGTTCCAAGATCGGGCTGTTCGGAGGCGCCGGCACTGGCAAGACGGTCATCGTGCAGGAGCTGATTCGCAACATCGCGTACCAGCACAAAGGGCGCTCAGTGTTCGCCGGCGTAGGTGAGCGCACGCGCGAAGGCAACGACATGTATCACGAGATGCAAGACGCGGGGGTGCTCCCGCAGACGGCCCTCGTGTTCGGCCAGATGAACGAGCCGCCGGGCGCTCGCGCACGCGTAGGTCTGACCGGCCTGACGATGGCCGAGTACTTCCGCGACGCGGAGGGCGCCGACACGCTGCTGTTCATCGACAACATCTTTCGCTACCTGCTTGCGGGCTCGGAGGTGTCGGCGCTGCTCGGACGCATGCCTTCCGCCGTTGGCTACCAGCCAACGCTGGCGACCGAGATGGGCGAGCTGCAGGAGCGGATCACCTCGACCAGCAAGGGCTCGATCACCTCGGTGCAGGCCGTCTACGTGCCGGCCGACGACTACACGGACCCCGCCATACAGACGGTGTTCGCCCACCTTGGCGCGACCGTCCGACTCGAGCGGTCGCTGGTGGAGATCGGCATCTATCCCGCCATCGATCCACTCGGTTCCTCGAGCCGTTTCGTCGAGCCATCGATCGTTGGCCAGGAGCATTACGACGCGGCGCAGGGCGTCAAGAAGACGATGCAGCGCTACAAGGACCTCCAGGACATCATCGCCATCCTCGGCATGGAGGAGCTGTCGGAGGACGATAAGCAGGCAGTATCGCGGGCTCGCAAGATCCAGCGCTTTCTTTCGCAGCCGTTTAACGTGGCGCAACGCTTCACTGGCCGCGAAGGCAAGTCGGTCCCGATTGGCGAGACCGTCCGTGGGTTCACTGAAATCCTCGAGGGCAAGCACGACGATCTGCCGGAGCAGGCCTTCTACATGGTCGGCACGATCGACGAGGCGCGTGCGCAGGGCGAAGAGATGAAAAAGAAGTCTTCGTCGTAGTGAAATACCTGCTCCGCGTCGTGAGCGTCGAGCGCAGCCTGTTCGAAGGCGAGGTCGAGTTCATCATTGCGCGCGGCGCAGATGGAGAGCTTGGCGTCCTTGCGCGCCACGCGCCGCTCATGACCATCCTCAAGCCGGGGCCGCTGAGGATTCAAGAGACCTATGGGGGAGACGAGCAGGTGCTCTTCGTCGGGGGCGGCTTTCTGGAGGTCCTCCCGGAGCGCGTCACCGTGCTCGCCGACATCGCCGAGCACGCCGAGGAGATCTCGGTCGAGCGCGCCGAAGAGGCGCGGCGCCGGGCTCAGGAGCGGCTGGCCGGCACCCTCACCACGGCGGAAGAGACTGAGTTCCAGAACGCGTTGGCGACGGCTGAGGCACGGTTGCGCCTCGCGCGCGCGCGTCGCGGATAGCGCTCTCCAACCGTTACCGTACAAATCGATGACCGCGCCGACGCCTCGACATGACCACGTCCTTCGCATCACGGGTGGCGCCCAGCTCGCCGGCGACATCTGCGTCGGCGGCTCGAAGAACGCCGCCCTGCCAGAGATGGCCGCCGCCCTTCTGACCACCGAGCCGGTCCGGCTCAACAACGTGCCGCGCGTGACCGACACAGCGCTCATGGGCGAGATACTCACCGGCCTGGGCGGTCGGGTTGAAGGCGATAGCTCCCTGATCCTGAAGACCGGCCTCGCGCAGGACAGCCATGTGCCCGACGACCTCGGGCGCCGCATGCGCGCGACGATCGTCCTCCTCGGTGCGCTGCTCGGCCGGTTCGGCAAAGCGCGCGTGCCCCGACCAGGCGGCGACGACATCGGAGCGAGGCGTTTCGAGCAGCACCTGCGAGGGCTGCGCCAGATGGGCGCGAGGATCGAGGAGACGCAGACCGAGATCGTCGCCGAGGTCGAGCGCTTGCGCGGCAAGCGAATCGTTTTCGACCTGCCCACCGTCACAGGCACAGAGAACATCCTCCTCGCGGCCGTCCTCGCCGAAGGCAGAACAGAGATCTTCAACGCCGCGCGTGAGCCCCATGTGCAGGACCTATGCCTGCTGCTCAGCAAGATGGGGGCGCGCATCGAGGGCATTGGCACCGAGCGGCTGGTGGTCGATGGCGTGAAAGACCTGGGCGGCGCCGAGCACACGGTCATACCGGACTACCTGGAGGCAGGCACGTATGCGATCGCGGTAGCGGCCGCCGGCGGCGAGCTGCGGCTCGACTGCAGCCGGCCTGAAGACCTGAACGTGGTGCTGCTCAAGCTAGAGCTGGCAGGCGCGCATGTCGAGGTGGGGGATGGCTGGTTTCGGGTCGGCCGCAACGCCAAAACGCGGCTGAAACCAGTGGACATGTCGACCTGGACCTTTCCAGGTTTTCCGACCGACCTGCAGGCGCAGTACATGGCGATGATGACCCAGGCCGATGGCGAGACCGTGATTTCGGAGTACGTCCATGAGAATCGCTTCCAGCACGTCAACCAGCTGGCGAAGATGGGAGCCGGAATCAACGTCGAAGGTCGCCTGCACGCCGTCGTGCACGGCCCGGCGCGCCTGCGGGGCACCGAGGTCGCCATCCCCGACATCAGGTCGGGCGCCGCCCTGGTGATCGCCGCGCTATGCGCCGAAGGCGAGAGCGTCCTCCACAACGCGTGGCACGTCGATCGTGGATACGAGAACATGCCGGGAAAGCTGGCCTCAGTGGGAGCGAATATCAAGAGCGAGACGGTCGACCCCGATGAGGCCGGGCGCGAACGCACCTACGAGTGAACCAAGCGAACCAGTAGGTGCTTTCCGGCCTCCACCTGGCAGTCGACGGGTCCGGGCTCGCCCGCCCTCGGGCCGGTGTCGGCGTTTACACGAGAGAGATCCTGCACGCGATGGACGTCGATCGCCCCGATTGCCGCTTCACGGTGTATCTGCCACCAGAAGCGGGGTCGCCGACCCCGCTTCCGAGGGTCCGATACAGAGCCCTGCCCAACCTGCCATTGGTCGGGCGTCACCTCCAGTGGCCTGGTCGCATCAGGCGGCTCCGGCCCGATGCCTACTTCGGCCCGGCGGGCGTCTTGCCGCTCGGCAGCGTCGGCTGTCCGTCCGTCATCACCATCCACGACCTTGCCATCTACCTCAACCCCCGCTGGTTTCCAGGCCGCCAGCCGCTGAGCACACGGCTGGTGGTTCCCCGATCGCTCGGGCGCGCCGACGTGGTCATCGCCGTCTCGAATAACACGGCAGACGACATCAAAGACCTGTTCGATGTGCCGGCCTCGCGCATTGACGTCGTGCCCCACGGTATATCTCACCTCTTTCGGCCGATGAGCCGCGAAGACCTTGACATCGCTCGCGCCCGCCTCAAGCTCCCTGAGCGATTCATTCTGTTCGTCGGCACCATCGAGCCACGCAAGAACCTCTCCACATTGCTCGAGGCATGGGCGATGATGCGCGACCGGCCTGACCTCGTGATCGTCGGCGCGTGGGGCTGGCTCTATGAGCCCATCAAGGAAAAGCTCGAGCGGCTGGGGCCGCACGTCCATCACATTGAAGGCCTCGATCCCGCGGAGCTGCCGGCGGTCTACAACCTGGCGCGTGTCCTTGCGCATCCCGCGTGGTATGAGGGGTTCGGCTTTCCGCCGCTGGAAGCGATGGCATGTGGCACGCCCGTGGTGGTCTCCGACCGGGCAAGCCTGCCCGAGGTGGTCGGTGAGGCAGGGTTGATCGCCCCGGCCGACGACCCCGATGCATGGCGAAAGGCGCTGGAGAAGGTCGTTGGCGACTCGGACCTGGCGGCCGACCTGAAGCGTCGCGGCATATTGCGGGCCGCACAGTTCAGCTGGTCGCGATCGGCCGATCTCACGTGGCGCTCCATCGATCGCGCGATCAGGCCCGCTTAGCGAGTGCCGTTCAGGCGAGCAGCTCACGAATTACCGCAACCACGCCCGCGGCGCATCGGTGCCAGGTGAACTGCGCCGCCCGGTCTCGTGCGGCGCGCGCCAGCTTCGTGCGCAATGCCTCGGTGCTGAGGGCGCTCTGCAGCGCCTTGGCGAAAGCTTCAGTGTCAGCGGGCTCGGCGTAGACGACCGCATCGCCGCCCACCTCTGGCAGCGATGACGTGGGCGCGGCCACCACCACCTTGCCGCGCGACATTGCTTCGAGAACGGGCAGTCCGAAACCTTCGTACAGGCTTGGCACCACCACCGCGGCAGCATGCTTGTACAGAAGCTCGAGAGTCGGCGGGTCCACCCTGCCCAGCACGCGAACCTTCGGTGATGCGCGCAGGCGCGCGGCGAGCGCCTGGTCGCGCTCCGGGCCGGCGACAGCGAGAGTGACGCCGTCCAGCCTTTCCACGGCAGCGAGCGCGGCGAGCTGGTTCTTTCGCGTTTCGATGCGACCCACCTGGAGCACGAACGTGCCATCGAGACCGAGCTCGCCGAGACGCGACGCCGGCGCGCTCGGTCCGTGGACCGTCTCACCACCCCCAAGCGGCACGACGCGAATGCGCTCGGCCTTTACTC
>DATCPU010000435.1:0-3342 GCA_036569925.1 Candidatus Dormiibacterota bacterium | reverse complement strand
GGCGATCCAGGGTGGGTCGCCGAGGTGCTCCGAGGCTCGGCCGTCTGGGGTGCGATGTTCCAGGCGTGGCGCAACGGCGCCGCGCTCGCGGGCTCATCAGCAGGGGCGATGGCGCTGTGCAGCGACACCCTCGTGCGTGCGAAATGGCCGAATCACGTCAATCGGCGCTCGGCACCAGGCCTCGGGGTGGTCGCGAAGACCGCGGTGCTGCCCCACTTCGACACGTTCGGGCACAAATGGGTCGAATCTGCCCAGGCCGCTGCACCGGAGTTGTGCCTCCTCGGCGTGGACGAGCGCAGCGCAGCAGTGTGGGACGGTTCGGGCTGGCTGGCCGCCGGCCCGGGAGCGGTCACCGTCGTCAATGGAGAAAAGGTGATGACGTTCACGTCCGGCCAGCGTGTGTCTGGTGTGCGTCCGCCCGCACGTATGCTTCCAAAAGAGTGATCTCATCGGTGTTGAATCGCCCCCCGAAGCTGCTGCACGCCGAGGTGATTCAGCTGGGTTCGCTGCGGGTGCATCAGATGCACGGCGGCCGCGGAACGCCTGTGCTCTTCATCCATGGGCTTGGCTCGTCCGGCTACATGGAGTGGCGTTTCAACCTCGAGGCGGCCGCGATGCGACACCGGGTGTATGCGCCCGACCTGCCCGGCTTTGGAAGAACCGAGAAACCCCGCGCGCGCTACGGCATCGCCTACTTCGCGCGGTTCATCGAGCGCTACATGGACGACAGAGGCCTGCGATCCGCCGCCATCGTGGGCGCGTCGCTTGGAGGACGCATCGCCCTGGAGCTCGCGCTGGAGCGCCCGAAGCGAGTTCGCAAGCTGGTTCTGGTCAACGCGCTGGGCCTGGGCCGCCCCAGCGTCCAGCTCTCTTATGGATTGCTTACCCTACCTCGGCTCGGCGAAGTGTTCATGAGGTTTGCCGGCGATGCCGTCCGGCTGGCGCCGCGGCGTGTCATCCGCCGCGTTGCGGCCCGATATGTCGGCGCCAAGGGGCGCGACCTGAAGCGGACGATGGACGACGACTATTTCGCGAACCTGCGCGAGCTCTACGCGGCCGAGGGCTACCCGGACGCGTACCTGGCCACCGTCCGCTCGCTGGTGACCGTCAAAGCATTGATGGACGCGGAGCACGACCTGTCCAAAAGGCTGGCGGAGATCAAGATGCCGGTGCAGCTCGTCTGGGGCAACAACGACCCGCTTTTCCCGGTGGCTCACGCTGCCAATGCGCACAGGCTTATCCCGCATTCGAAACTGACCGTTCTGGAGGGCGCCGGCCACACTCCTCAGGCGGAACGTCCTGAAGAGTTCAACCGCGTCCTGGAAAATTTCCTCTCCTCCTAGCCAGCCTCCGCAACCGAAGTCGTACACCGGACCTGAATATCGGGCGCTCGTCGACGCACCCATCGACCCGCTCGTCCATCCCGACCCGCAGCACCCGCCGCGCCTTTACCGGATGGTGCGCAGTTTCGTTCGCTGGGTGGTGCCCAAGATCTTTCGCGTTACCGTCAGCGGGCTCGAGAACATGCCCCGGCCGCCATACATAATCGCGGCCAATCACCAGGCATGGTTCGACTCTGCGTTCATCATCCCGTTCTTCCCCGAGGCGCCCGTGATCTACACGATGGCCAAGCGCGAGACGGTGTTCAATCGCGCCTGGAAGCGCCGTCTGCTGCCGCTGATCGGTGTTTTCCCGATCTCACCGCACCAGGGCCAGCTGGATGAGACGGGGCTGCGTACCGTCTACCAGGTCCTGGCGCGAGGTGGCGTCGTCCTCATGTTTCCTGAAGGTCGCTACTCGCGCGGGCGCGGTCTGCGTCCGCTCAAAGTCGGGATCGGACACTTTGCCCTCCAGGCCGGGGTGCCGATATGTCCTGTGGCGGTGCGAGGGACCGACGTCCTGCGGCCGTTCAGCCGCGTCGACGTTTCGGTCGGGGCGCCGATCCACCCAGATCCGCCTGCTTGGTGGTCGTTGAGCCGACGGGTTGGCCAAGTGGTCGACAGTGTCCAGCGCGCCCTGAGCCGCGGTCTCCGGCGCAAGCGTGCCTAGAGGGATTGAAACGCAAACGCTAGTATCCGGAAGCTTTGCATCTGGTCATCGGCGCGGGCGAGTTTCTGGGCGAACACGTCACACATGCACTGGCCGCGGACGTGGCCGTCACATCACTGAGCGCCGACTCCGATGACAGGACGCTGACCGACGCGCTCACCGGGATCGAGGTGGTGCACCTCTGCGCGGAGACCTGGGTCCCCGCGCACAAGCTTCGCTACCGCAAATCCGCACCGGCGCTGTTCAAACGCCTGCTCGAAGCGGCGCGCAATTCCGGGGTGCGGCGCATCGTGCATGTGTCGACTGCGGATGTGTTCGGCCCCGACCACTCGACTCGTATCACTGAGAGAACCAGGCCGCACCCCGTCCATGCATTCGAGCGGCTGAAGCTGTTCGAAGAGCAATGGCTCGTCAAGGCCGCGCAGGACCTCGAGGTGGTCACTTTGCGTCCGGCGCGGGTCTTCGGCGCGGGAGAGGATTGGATCATGCCGCGCCTGCTCACTGCGCTTGTGAAGGGCAGGCTGTGGCTGCCAGGTGGGGGACGCACCCTGCAGACCTTTGTGGCAGCCGGAGACGTCGGTCGCGCCTGCCTGGCCGCGGCCTACCGCGGCCGGCCCGGCCACAGCTATCTCGTCACCGGTTTCGACGCCACCTGGCGCGAGCTTATCGAGCTCGCGGCGAGATCGATTGGAGTCAAGCCTGAGCTCTCATCGATGCCCTACGACCTTGCCTACCTGAGGGCGCTGGCGACGGAAGCCGTCACACGACGGGGGGCGGTGGTGTGGCCGGGCATCTATGCCGTAGATGTCCTCGCCAAGCCGCACTACTACGACGACTCCCACTCGCGCCGGGAGTTGACATGGTCGCCGTCGGTCGGCAGCTTTGAGCAGGAGATGCCGCACATGGCTGCCTACATCGCAGGTGTAACGGGCCGCCCCCTTTCTCCGATTGCTTCGCCGCCCAACGGCGTGGTGGAGTCAAGCCTCCCGCGCGAAACCGCCACCGCCTCTCGCGACGATGGCGAGCCGATTGGAGGAAGCACGATTGGATGAGGGTTACTTCACCGCCAGGCAGGTGACCGTTTTGAATACTCCGTCAATCTTTTGGATCTTGTCGACGATCAACGATCCGATCGAGTTGACGTCCGGGGCTTCGCAGACTGCAATCACGTCGTACTCGCCGGTGATCGCATCAGCCGCGGTGATCCCGCCCACGCCCTCCATCTTTTTGGCGACCTCGAGCGCGCGTCCGGGCGATGCATTGATCAGGACATAGGCCTTCATCCGTATACCC
>DATCPU010000434.1:0-1853 GCA_036569925.1 Candidatus Dormiibacterota bacterium | reverse complement strand
GGGCAGGCTCCCGCGGTGGCGAATGCCGCCTTGTACTTCGGCGCCGTTGCCACCCGCAGCAGCAGCGTCACCTCCTCGACGCTGAGCACCGTCGGTATCCGCCGCGGGTACGGCACGACGGTGAGACGCCGTGCCAGATCCGGCCGGTCGAGCGTCACCGTGAAGAAGAAGCGCAGGGCCGAGACCGCGCCGTTGATGCTCGGCGGCTGCACGCCGCTCCGCGTCTGGTGCAGTTGGAAGAGGCGCACGTCTTCTGTCGTCGCCGTGTCGGGCGAGCGGCCAATGAAGGCCGCGAATGCCCGCACGTGTCGCACATAGTGGCCGCGCGTCCGCTCGTTGAAGCCGTGCACGGTCATGTCTTCGATCATGCGCGCCCGCAGCGGGCTGATGGGCTGAGGTGAAGTATCGGAGGTCATTGGGGCTCTCCCGAGCTGAAGGTTGCTGGACCTTCGATGCTCGGGATCGGATGCCCCGACCGTCACGCGCTACTGCGCATCACCTCGTCGAAATTGCGCCGACCGCGACGCGTGCTCCCCTCCCGCGCGAGCGGGTTCGTTGTGTGCCGGGCATGCTCAATAGCTCGGAGGGGAAAGTCCTCTACCCAACCTGATGGAGGTGAAGGGTTAGTGAAGCGCAAGGGCTGTCGCCGCGAGGCGGGGTCTGAAGGAAGCGTGGAACAAAGGTGCGAGCCGATGAACAAAAACCGGATACGAGGCGCCAGCGCCGGACGAGCGAGCAACGAATCGCGAAGTCCATATCCATCAAGGGCGCGAAGCGTAGATCCGGCGGTTGTGCACCGAAGGCGATTGAGCTTACCCCGGGAGATCTGTCCCGTGTCGTCCGCAAGGCGACTGAGGCGACCGAGAGGTCACCTGACCGCGGAGCAGAAGTCAGCAGAGGGCATAGTAGGTCAGGCTGTCGGCGAGGCTAGTGAGGCACTCCAAGGCCGAAAGGCGGAGCAACAGATAGGCCGATCCGGAAACGATGGCCGAAGGCCCGAACGATCGAGAGCGGCAAGTAGGACTGGTACCTCATGAGTGGAAAGCGGCAGAACATCCAGTACGCACTGGCCTTGGTTCCCAAAAGCCGGGGTGAAGCCCCGGTCCGCGGTCTCCAAGGGACCGAACCACCCGTGGCGAAGCCGATACCCGAAAGCCCGGCTTGCGAGGAACAATTGATGGAGGAGGTGTGCGCCCGAGGAAATCTCGTAAGAGCGTGGAAACGAGTTCGCAGCAACAAGGGTGGTCCTGGCGTGGATGGGATGACCATCGACGACGCCAAGGATTACCTGCGCGAGCACTGGCCAAATATTCGGTCTCAACTGCTCTCGGGAACCTATCAGCCGCAGCCGGTCAAGCGGGTCGAAATACCCAAGCCGGATGGCGGGATCAGAAAGCTCGGCGTGCCTTGCGTCGTCGACCGGCTGATCCAGCAGGCCTTGCTGCAGGTTCTCCAGGAACGATGGGACCCAACGTTCTCCGAGCACAGCTACGGCTTCCGACCGGGGCGATCCGCCCACCAGGCGGTGGCCCAGGCGCAGCGATACATCGCCGAGGGCTACGGCATCGTGGTCGATCTTGATCTCGAAAAATTCTTCGACCGAGTCAATCACGATGGCTTGATGGCGCGGGTTGCCGCGCGGGTGTCGGATAAACGCGTGCTCAGGCTCATCCGGGCTTTTCTCAAGGCCGGGGTGATGGAGGATGGTTTGGTCAGTCCGGTGGATGAGGGCACCCCGCAAGGTGGTCCGCTCTCGCCCCTCCTCAGCAATCTCGTGCTTGACGATCTCGATAAGGAGCTGACCCGTCGGGGTCACCGGTTCTGCCGCTACGCGGACGACTGCAACATCTATG
>DATCPU010000433.1:0-2794 GCA_036569925.1 Candidatus Dormiibacterota bacterium | reverse complement strand
GATCAGGGCCATCCCGCCCCCAGCCAAGATCGCCACCAATGTCGCTAGCCATACGTTGTGCCACGCGAGATCGGCAACGACGCCGAAGAAGGCGCCGGTCAGCATCATGCCCTCCATGGCGATGTTGACCACGCCGCTGCGCTCGGATATCACACCTCCCAGGGCCGGCAGCAGCAGCAACACCGATGCGGCCAGGGCAGCCTGCCAAAGGTCGGCGGTGAGCAGCAGGTGGAGGATGTCGGAAACGACGGTCATCCGCTGTCCTTCTCTGGCGGCGCCCCGGCCATCTCCGTGGCGGTCGCGGGTGCAGCAATCGCCGCCGGCGGCGTCTGGGATGAGCGGCCGAACGCAGGCAGGCGAACCTTGATGGTGCTAAGAAAGTTGGCGCCGATGCTGAAGAGAATCAAAGCCTGCAGCACCAGCACGAGACTGGATGAGATGCCGGCGTCAGCCTGCATGACAGATCCGCCGGCGTGCAAGGCGCCGAACAGAATCGACGCCAGGACGATTCCGACGCCGCTGCCGAGGCCGAGCAGCGCGACTGCTATAGCGTCAAAACCCGTGGTGTCGCTGAAGTAGATGTCGGTCAGGTTGTGGTCGACGCCGGCGATCTGAACTGCGCCGGCTAGGCCCGCAAAAGCGCCGGCGATGAGCATCGTCACAACGATGGTTCGCCGCACGCTCACGCCGGCATAATGGGCGGCACGCTGGCTCTGGCCCACGGCGCGGATCTCATAGCCGAGCGATGTGCGCCAGAGCAGGAATGCGAAAACTGCGACGGCGACGAGCCCGATGAACAGCCCGGTGTTAACGCGGTAGACGCTCGACGGCAGCCCGAACAGGATCAGATGGTTGTCGTGCGGGAGGATCGTGGCCAGCTGAGCCCCTTGCCCGATTGCAGTGGAAACTGAAAACCCGCCTTGCAGCTCCAGCGGCCCCCCGATGATGAGGTAGCGCACGAGCCACAGCGCGACGTAGTTCAGCATGATGGTGGTCACCACCTCGTGAGCTCCGGTCGTGGCCTTGAGCACGCCCGCGATCCCAGCCCAGAACGCACCAGCCGCCATGCCACCCACCAGCACCATCGGAAGGAGGATCGGCGCCGGCAACGCGCTGAACTTGACCCCGATGGCAGTGCACGCAACCGCGCCAGCGATGTACTGGCCCTCGGCGCCGATGTTGAAGAGGCCGGCTCGGAAGGGGAGCGCGACGGCGACGCCGGCCATGAGCAACGGCGTCACGAACACGATGGTGTTGGAAATCTGCAGCGCAGAATTCTCACCCCCGTTGCAGAGGACCCCGAGGCCTCCGCAAACCAGTCCCTGGTACGCGGCGATCGGGTCGCCGCCGGTCACTGCCACGATGAGCCCGCCTGCGATGAACGCAAACAGCACGGAGCCGACCGGCATGGCCATACCGCGGGCGAGGCGGCGAATGGATTGCGGAATGCGCGGCGGGTGCGGTCCGGAGACGCTGACCGATCTGGTTGCCACGGCTACCTCAGCGGGATGTCAGCACAATGTGAGGGGGCGGACATATCGATGCCCGCCCCCAGCACTTTTTCCTAGCCCGCCGGAATGGTGTCTGGTGGGGTCAGCGTGCCGGCCTTGATCTTGGCCATGACGCTGTCCACCTCGGTCTGAATGTCGGCCGGGAGGGAGCCTCCCGGGTAGTTGTCCAGCTGGTAGCCGGCCCCGCCGTTGGCGATGCTGAAGGTCAGAGCCCCGTTCTGGAACTGTCCGTTGACGACAGCCTGGATCGCGGTAAACGTGGCGACGTCCACCTTCTTGAGGGCGCTGGCAATCACCGACGCGTCAGCGGTGCCCTGGTCTGCGTCAACGCCGATGCTGAACAGCTTCGCCTGCCCTGCCGCCTGCAGGGCGCCAAGCCCGCAGCCGCCGGCCACCTGGAACACGACCTCGGAATGCGCGGAAATCTGCGCTTTGGCCACCTGCTGGCACTTGGCCGGGTCGACGAAGTCGTTCGAGTAACCGACCAGGACCTTGATCCCGGGATCCTCCATCTCCGCCGCCCACTTGTAGCCGGCGATGTAGTGGTTGACCGGCGGAATGCTCACGCCTCCGACCGCGCTGATCACGCCGGTCTTGCCCGGGGTCAACTTGTCCTTCTCCATCAAGCCGGCGATGACGCCCACCATCGCGCCGGCGTCCTGCTCCTTGAAGAAGAGCGACTCGACGTTGGGGAGCTTGAGGTCGTTGCCTTTAGCGTCGGTGCCCGCGCCGTCGATGATCGCGAAGTGAACGCTTGGGAACTGACCCGCCACGGTGCCCACCGCCTGCTGCATCAGGAAGCCGACTCCGATCACCAGGTCGTAGTTCAGCGACGCGAAGTGGGTGAGGTTGTTGACATAGTCACCCCCGGTGTGCGATTCGACCACGTCGCCCTGGACGTGAAGGTCGGTCTTCGCCTTCTCGAGGCCGACGTCGGCGAGGTGGTTGAAGCTCTTGTCGTTGAGGCCACCGATGTCCGTGACCAGGCCGATCTTGACGACCTTTGCAGCCGGGCCGCCGGTGCTGCCGCAGGCTGCCACCAGCAGCAGAGCTGCCGCCACCAGCCCCAGGTACCGAATCTGCGATCGCTTCATGCTGCCCGCCCCCTTCAACAATTAACCTTGGAACCAGCCGGCCGGAATCGGAAATCGCTCCCGGTTCGCGCGAGATTGTAGCCCCTTTAAGACCTCCCGACGCCACCCGATTTTGAGGAAGGTGCGACCTGATGCAGCCGCTCGAAGTCATCGGCAGGAAGCGCGACGGTGCCGAGCACTCGCCCGAGG
>DATCPU010000432.1:0-5651 GCA_036569925.1 Candidatus Dormiibacterota bacterium | reverse complement strand
CCGCCGAGTCCGACCGCGCTTAGGTACTCTTTGGTTAAACCCCTTCCGCTCGATGTCGCGCAGGAGGCAGCACTTGGGCGCTCGGCAAGAATTTCCCCAACTGGTGCAGACGGTGTTGGATTGCACGGACGCTCGCGAGCTGGCGGAGTTTTATCGCCAGCTGCTGGGTTTCCAGTACCGGCCGGGACATGAGCCTCCCGCCGATGGCAAGCCAGACGAGGCCGACTGGCTGGTGCTCCGCGATACACACGGCACCAATCGCCTGTCTTTCCAGAAGGTGGCGAAACTTGCGAAGGCGACCTGGCCCGAGGGTCCCATCCCGCAGCAGATGCATCTCGATCTGAGCGTGCCCACAAAGCAGGACCTCGACGCGCAACATGAGCAGGCCCTCACCCTGGGTGCGAAGCTTCTGCAAGATCGCTCCGACGATCCACAGGAGCCGATACGTATCTACGCGGACCCGGCCGGTCACCCCTTCTGCATTTTCGTTTGGGCTCGTGAGGCGATCACAAATACGGTGGAGGTGACGCAATGAAGAGGATTGCGAAGGGTGGCTTTGAGATCACGGATTGGAAAGAGAAACCGGCCGGCGCGAGAACCGGACCGAAGGTGACAAGGGCGACCGTCAAGCAGAAGTTCACGGGGGACATCAAGGGCACAGGCACCACCGAGTACGTAATGGTGTACCGGCCCGATAAGACCGCCGACTACTCGGGGATCCAGGTGATCAATGGCAGCATTGGCGTTCGGAAGGGAACATTCGCGCTCTTGCTGCGCGGCAAGTTCGACGGCAAAGAGGCCACCACCAAGTGGGAGGTCGTCCCGGATGCCGGCAAAGGAGCCCTAAAAGGGTTGACGGGCAAAGGCGGCTTTGGTGCGCCGATGGGCAGCAAAGGCAAATACACGCTGACCTACGAGCTCGCTGACTAAGCCCACTGGCGGCCGGCGCTGAGTGCGAATCTAAGCGCGGGATGCCGCCCTCGTAATCAGCCGGCACGCCTCGTAGGCAGATCGTTCGACGGGATCCGTAGGGACACTGCGAGCCAGCCCATGGCCGCGGCCGCGGCGACGCCTGGGACGAAGGCGAACAGCGCGCGGCCGCTCGCATCCCACAGCGCACCCGCGATGAGCGGTACGACGAACGCCGTCGCGTACTGCAGGGTGAAGACGGCCGCGCTCATGCGGTGGACGTCGCCGGCCGCCGCGAGTCTGGGGGGCAGCGTCAGCGTGACGATGAAGGCTAGCGCGGTCGCGAAGCCCAACAGCAGAGCTGAGGGGATCACCCACGCGCCGGGCAACGTGACGATGCCGATCTGCGCCACCGCCATGAGCCCGGCGGCGCCGACGAAACCGATGCGGCCGGTCAGCACCCGGTCCCAAAGCGCCACGACCGGCGCCGTGAGCAGCTGCCCTCCGTTGAGAAGAGCAAGGGTTGGGGTGATGAGCCCGTGCCGGCCGGTCTGGTCGAGGTAGTCCGGGATGTAGGCGTTGGCCCCGAAGTAGACGGCCGAAGCCATGCCGATCACCAACCCAATGCGAATCGACTGGGACTCGAGCCAGCTCGGCCACCAGCGCGCGGGAACTGCCAGACGTTTGCGTGCCGGCGCCGCGAGCCCAATGGCGATGGCGCTGATCGCGACGATGATCGACCACAGCGCGAGTGCCAGGTGCCAGTCTCCGTGCGCGAGGGGCAATACGCCAACGGGCGTGGTGAACGTCACGGGCAGCGTCTCGCCGATGAGAATGCCATTGCTGTAGACGGCCGTCGCGAGCGCGATTCGCATCGGGAACCAATCGCGCACCAGTGATGGAAACGCGGGCTGGGTGACGGCAACGCCCAGGCCCATCAGGAATGTGGCGGAGAACAGGATCGCGGGGCTCGAGCCGGCTCCCCGCAGCGCCCCGAAGACGGCAATGAGCCCGAGCCCTGTGACCAGGGCACCACGCACGCCGAGCTTGGCGATGAGCAGCGCCCCGGGCACCGACGCGAGCGCCAGGAGCAAGACCGGCAGAGATACCAGCGCGCCGACGGCCTTCTCATCGAGGTGAAGGTCGCGGTGGATGAGCGGGATCAGCGGTGGCACGGCCAGCAGCACGAGGCGCAGGTCGACGCCTCCCAGCCACAGCAGAAGGAGGCGCACCACGTCCTTGCGGCTGAGCTTCACCCTGACCTCATGCGATCCGCATACTGAAGCCTGTGCCCAGCCTGCTGATCGTCACCTCGACCGGCGCCGAAGATCCGACGCGTGCCAGCATTCCCTTCCACATCGCGTGTAATGGAGCCACACCGGCGGGCACGGAGTGCGGCATCGCGCTGGCGGGTGATTCGGCGGAGCTGCTCAAGCCCGACATCATCGCGAATGTGTTTGGCCTCGGTCTGCCGCCGCTGCGCGAGCTCCTGGACAAGTGCGTGGTCCAGGGCATCAAGTTCTACGTTTGAAAAGGCTGCGCTGAGGCCCGTGGGGTCTTGCCGGAGATGCTCACGGAGAACGCCACGTTCATCACGCCGCCTGACCTGGTGCGGCTGACGATGCAGGCCGACAAAGTCCTCAGCTTCTAACCGCTTCAGTCCCGGGTGGCGCCGATCGCCGCGAGCGCACTGGGGTTTTCGAGCGAAGAAAGATCGCCTGGATCCTTGCCGGTGTAGACCGAGCGCACCACCCGACGCAGGATCTTGGCGTTGCGGGTCCTGGGCAGGTCGGTGACCACATGCACAGCCTTCGGTCGCAATGGCTTGCCGAGCGCGGTGGCGACGAGGTCGGACAGCTCTTGCGCGAGCTCAGCGGTCTGGGATATGCCCTTTCGCAGGATGACGAAGCACACGAGCGCCTCACCCTTCAGCTCGTCGGGCACGCCGATGGCAGCAGCTTCCGCCACCGAGGAATGAGAGACCAGTACCGACTCAACCTCGGCCGGGCCCAGGCGCTTGCCCGCGACCTTGATGGTGTCGTCGGAGCGGCCCAGCACATACCAGAGGTCGTCCTGCGGATCGGCGTAAGCCCAGTCGCCATGGACCCAGACGCCATCGAAACGGCTCCAGTAGGTGTCGAGGTAGCGCTGCTTATCGCCCCAGAAGCCGCGGGTCATCCCCGGCCAGGGGTTGCGGATCACGAGCTCGCCGACCTCCCCCCGCACCGAGTTGCCCTCAGCGTCGACCACGTCGGCCGCCATCCCCGGCAAAGGGCCTGCGAACGAGCACGGCCGGAGGTGCGTGATTACGTTTCCGCACAGGATGCCGCCCGAGATCTCGGTGCCGCCTGTGTAGTTGATGATCGGGAGGCGTCCGCCCCCGATTTTCTCGAAGAACCACTTGAATGGCTCGGGGTTCCACGTCTCGCCGGTGCCGCCGAGGATGCGCAGGCTCGACAGGTCGTGGCGCGCCGGCAGCTCGTCGCCATACGTCATGAGGCCGCGCACCAGAGTGGGGGAGACGCCGAGCACCGTGACCTTGTGGTCGTCGACCATGCGCCACAGGCGGTCGGGTCCGGGATGGTCGGGGGTGCCCTCGTACAGGACCATCGTCGCGCCGAGCGCGAGCGACCCGAAGATGAGCCAGGGACCCATCATCCAGCCGATGTCGGTGTACCAGAAGACGGTGTCGTCGGCGCCGATGTCGAACCCATGCGCCATGTCCTGCGCGGTCTTGACGGGGAAGCCGCCATGCACGTGGACTGTGCCCTTCGGCTTGCCGGTGGTGCCCGACGTGTAGATGATCATCAGCGGGTCTTCGGGATCGAGCTCGTGCGTCGCGGCGTGCCGCGGCTCATCCTCGAGCAGGACTTCCCACACCTGGTCGCGGCCGTGCGTCCAGGGGATCTCGCGGACCACCCTTCGGTGCACGATGACCTTGGTAACGGTGGGGCAGGTGACGAGCGCCTTGTCGGCGGTTTCTTTCATCGGCACCACCTGACCGCGGCGGTAGAAACCGTCGGCGCAGATGAGGATCTTCGCCTCAGCGTCCTGCAGTCGAGTCGCGATGGCTTCGGCGCCGTAACCGGAGAAGATCGGGATGATCACGGCGCCGATCTTGACGGTGGCGAGGACGGAGATCGCGACCTCCGGGCACATCGGCATATAGATCCCGACGCGATCACCCGAGCGCACCCCAAGCCGGCGCAGCGCGCCTGCCAATCGGCACACCTCTGCGTCGAGCTCGCCATAGGTGAGCTTGCGGACGTCGCCGGGCTCGCCCTCCCAGATGACCGCCACCTTGTCGTGGAACTCGCTGTCGCGATGGCGGTCGAGGCAGCTCTGCACGATGTTCATGCGCGCGCCGATCCACCAACGGGTCCAGGGCTTGCCATCGGAGAGGTCGACGACCTTGTCGTAGTGGCGGTAGAAGGCGATGTCGATGTCCTTGATCGCGGCGTCCCAAAACCACTCGATGTCGTCGTCGGCGCGCTTCAGGAGCTCTCGGAAGGTCTCGATGCCATGTTGGTCCATGAAGCGCTTGAGACGGCTGCGGGCGATGACCTCGTCGCTGGGCTCCCACATCACGTCCCCGATCACGACAGGCTGCATGGCCTTTGAAGTCTAGTCGGACCCCTAAACTCGGCCCGTGGACCAGCTGCCGCCCAATTTCGCCGAGATGCTGGCTACAGTCTTGGAGCCCGGCCACGAGAACCGCATCGCCGAGATCATCGGAGCCGCGACGAGGCTCGATGACGATGCATTGCGAATGTTCCTAGACAGCTTTGCGGCCCGGGTCAGGGAGTCACCGGCGCCTATTAAACCCGAGGAGCTCATGAGCTGGCTGCGTGCGTCGGAGACGGGCGGTCAGTCAAGCGCCACTTGATTCGTTCGGCCTCCTGATACAGCTCCCAGTAGTTGAGCCAAGCCGTTTGGGCAACGGCGAAAGCGATCATCGGCTTGAAATGCGCACGAGCGCCACGCACTGCGTGCTGCTGCGCGTAGCACCATCGATCCCACGCTCGCTCAACCGTGGAGTCGACGAGCTCCAGCCACTCGGGGTCTGCCGTGCCGTTGGGAGGCGGTGGCAGAGTGAGCAACTTCCATCGCCTTTCGTCCCGGACCATGGTCACGATCGGCTGGCCACCCGGCCGCCCGGTGTGCCGGTTGGGGCGCGGGTTCTTCGGATTCGCCGCCATGAGGCGCTGTTGCACAGCGAACACGAGATCATGCGCGGCTCGTAGGGTTGCAGGAGGTAGTGGGGGATCGTGTCTGCCCAACCTGACCTGAAGCGTTCGGATCGCCTCGCGGAGCGTCTGTGGGGCTTCGACGTGATCGGCCAGGTGCAGCACCTCGACCTCATCTAATAGGGCGTCGGACTCCGCAAGAAGCGACCTTCTGCGCGCCTCGCCGGCCATTTCTTGAGCTGGTCGCGTGGCGGTTGCGATCATTGGCTGCACCATAAACGTTCCGCAGCGTTTGTCAAGTATAGGTTTACAGTGAGATCTCGGCCTTCTGTCGGTCTCACGCCTTAACAAGCTGGCTTGGCGCGGCATCGGTGTCGTCCTAAGGTCGCCTCGACATGATTCAAAGAAAGCGATGGTTGGTGGCGTTTGCTGCGCTGGGAATCGGGGGCGCCGTCAGCGCGGCCATGCTGGTCCTGGCGAATCCGGCTCGCGATTCGGTTGATGTCTACGTGGCAGCTCGAGATTTGCCTGCCGGCTCGTCGCTTGGTGTCGACG
>DATCPU010000431.1:0-5258 GCA_036569925.1 Candidatus Dormiibacterota bacterium | reverse complement strand
ATCCGGGAGCTGCGCGATGCGTGGCTCTGCGCCGACGAGCTTGGCGTCGACAGCATCTGGTTCTGGGATCACTTCTACCCGCTCTATGGCGACCCGGAGGGCAATCAGTTCGAGTGCTGGTCGCTCCTCGCTGCAGCCGCGATCGAAACGAGAGCGCCGCAAATCGGGCCGATGGTTACTTCCGTCGGCTATCGAAATCCAGACCTGATCGCCTATATGGCTGCCACCATCGACCAGCTGTCAGGCGGGCGCTTCGTGCTTGGACTTGGCGCGGGGTGGTTCGAGCGCGACTACGAGGAGTTCGGCTTTGAGTTCGGGGAAACCAGGGATCGACTCCGCATGCTCAAGGAGGCGTTGCCGCGCATCAAAGCGCGAATTTCGAAGTTGAAGCCAGGACCCGCGGGCCCGATGCCGATCCTCATCGGCGGCGGCGGCGAGAAGGTGACGCTGAGGTTGGTGGCGGAGCACGCCCAGATGTGGAACGCCCTTGGCTCCGCCGACGAATACGCGCACAAATCGAAGGTACTGGACGAGTGGTGCCGCAAGATCGGCCGCAATCCCAAGGAGATCGAGCGGTCGGCCAACGTCAACGTCAGCTCGGCGAGAGATGTCAAGGAGTGGCTTGACGCCGGCCTTCAGCATTTTGTGCTTCGACTCGCCAAACCATTCGACACAAAAGCGCTGGAGCGCGTGCTCAAAGAGTCGCGCGGCTAAGCCTGGTCTGCCGGCCTCGTCTCGAGTCGCTCGCCTGGGCGCGGGCGGCGGAAGGGCGGCGCTTCGGCTTCCAGCGCGAGCCTGTGCAGCTCGCGCATCGCGCTCAGAAGTTGCTCCGTCGGAATCCCGAATGCGTTGTGGATGACTCCGTCGTAGTACGCGAGTCCGCTCCAGCGCTGGCGCAACGTCTTCGGTGCGTGCACCAGGGCGTGGTTCAGGCGGTAGTACACGACATTGGGCACCAGCTTCGGGTCCTGCCACTCCCCGCTCTCGGACATCCGCATGCCTCCGAACGCGCCTGATCGCGCACCCATGAGCTCGGTGACGTGAATCCAACGCACGGCGCGCTCGCGGCCGCGCTGGCCAATCCGAAAGCCATCACGAGTCAGCGTCATCGGCTCGCCCATGTTTTGCATCGCCGTGAAGTAGAAGGCGTTGATGCCGACCATCACCACCACAGTCAGCGGCACCACCAGCGGGTAAGTGGAGTTGGCGAACAGGGCCAGCACCAGGGCGATTGGAAACGCAATCCAACCCACCACTCTCAGGCGGCGCATCACGGTCGGGAGGCTGGGCGCCTTCAGGCTCACGTCAGAGCCAGGGCTTGCGACCAGGGAGGCCGGGATCTCGCGGTTGCGACGCCATGCCTCTCGAATACGAATGGCGGTCGCGGTCGTCCCTCCGACCCCGACGACATAGACGGTGAGGAAGGCCACTGTGACCAGCAGCCAGACCGCCCGCTCGTCCATCAAACGGGATTGTAAGTTGGGCGTCCCAGTCACAAGGAGGGCCACCCTGATTTGTGGATTACCCACTACCTAATTCATGGCCCTGTGCCTAGGATTCGTGACACCACACCCTCTTCGCGGCGCGAGCCTCCTGTCGCTTGGCAGGGGGCTCGTGTCATTTACGGCGCGGGGAAGGCGGGCCTCCCCCGCGGGACTCCCTCCGGAGTGAAGGCGCCGGGGAAGCAGGCCTCCCCCGCGGGACCCCCTCCGGAGTTATGTGTTGTCTGGAGGCGCCTCGACGGGGCATATGTGACGGCCGGAGTGAATCCGGCCTTCCGGCAACCTTTGGTTCTTACTTTTATTAGGCCGCTTTTACTGCGCTCACCAGTTTGGTTAGCGATTCTTTGGCGTCGCCGAAGAACATCATCGTCTTGGGGTCGAACATGAGCTCGTTGTCGATGCCCGCGAAACCCGGACGCATCGACCGCTTCATGAATACGATGTTCTTCGCCTGGTCCGCGTTCAAGATCGGCATGCCAAAGATCGGGCTACCCGGCGAGGTGCGCGCGGCTGGATTGACCACGTCATTGGCGCCAACGATCAGGACGACGTCGGCGTTCTTGAACTCGTCGTTGATCTCATCCATCTCCTTGAGCTGTTCGTATGGAACATTCGCCTCGGCGAGCAGCACGTTCATATGGCCAGGCATCCGGCCGGCCACCGGATGGATGGCGTAGCTGACCTCGACGCCTCGCTTCTCGAGCAGCTCAGCCAGCTCGCGCACCGCATGCTGCGCTTGGGCGACGGCCAGCCCGTAGCCGGGGACGATGATGACCTGCCGCGAGTAAGCAAGGAGCGTGCCCAGGTCCTCCGCCGAGGCCGACCTGACACTGCGACCCTCCTGCCCGGCCACGGCCGCCGCACCGGCGCGAACCTGGCCGAACGCACCAAAGAGCACGTTCGCGAGGGAGCGGCCCATCGCGTCGCTCATCATCTTGGTCAGCAGGCTTCCTGAGGCGCCGACGAGCGTACCGGCGACGATCAGGGCGAAGTTGTTCAACGTGAAACCGCTGGCCGCCACTGCAAGACCCGTGAATGCATTGAGAAGCGAGATCACGACCGGCATGTCGGCCCCGCCGATGGGCAGCACGAACGCGACTCCGAGAACCAGCGCTAGCACCATCAAGGAAATGAAGGAGAACGGCACCGAAGCGATCGCCAGCACGGCGATGACGAAACCGAGGATCGCCGCCGCGAGCAGGCCGTTGACGAGCTGCTGGCCCGGGTAGGTGATGGGTGTTCCCGTCATCAACTCCTGGAGCTTCGCGAAGGCGACCATGCTGCCGGCGAACGAGACCGAACCGATGACGATGCTGAAGACGCTTGGAAAGGCGACAGTGAAAGAGGGATGCACGCCGAAGCGCAGCAGCTCCGCGACCGCCACTAGCGCTGCGGCACCGCCGCCGACGCCGTTGAAGAGCGCGACCATCTGCGGGATGGCTGTCATCTTCACCAGCCGCGCTCCGACGACCCCAACCACCGTCCCGATGACGACCCCGATCAAGATGATCCTCACGCCGGCGGTCGTGAAACTGAGCAATGGAAGCGTCGCCAGCAGGGCGATCGCCATCCCGGCCGCGGCCGTGAAGTTGCCGTTGCGAGCGCTCTTCGGGGAGCTGAGCTGCTTGAGCCCAAGGATGAAGAGCACAGCCGCGATGAGGTAGGCGATGGCGATCGCGATGTTCATTTGGCGTCGGGCGTCTTGGGTGCTTGCTGCCGGCCTTTGAACATCTCGAGCATCCTGTCGGTCACCACGAACCCGCCGACCACGTTGGTCGTCGCGAGGATGACTGCGACCAGCCCGATCGCGATGTTGATCGGGGTGCTTGCCCCCGCGGCGATGACGATGGCGCCGACCAGGATGATGCCGTGGATCGCGTTGGTGCCAGACATCAGCGGGGTGTGCAGGATCGTCGGAACCTTCGAGATGACCTCGATGCCGACGAAGATCGCCAGCACGAAAAACGTCAGCTCATTGAGAAGGACGTTGTTCATCCTGCTGGCGCCGCCCCTGAGGCTCCCGCCCCGCTAGGCGCAATCATCTGCTTGGCTCTCTCATTGACGATGTCCCCGCCGTGCGTGACACAAGCCCCCTTGGTTATCTCATCCGCGAAGTCCAGGTTGATGGCCCCGTCCTTGACCAGGTGCAAGAGCAGGTTGGCGACGTTGCGGGCATACAGCTGGCTGGCGTGGAGCGGCATCGTCGATGGCACGTTTCGCGTGCCGATGATGGTCACGCCGCCGACATCAATGTCTTCACCGGCCTTGGTGAGCTCGACGTTGCCACCTGTCTCGGCCGCGAGGTCGACGATGACTGAGCCTGGGCGCATCCCTTTCACCATGTCGGCGGTGACCAAAAGCGGCGCGCGACGTCCGGGGATCGCCGCAGTGGTGATGACAACATCGGACTTTGCAACATGCTCGCCGATGAGCTCTCTCTGCTTGCGGAGAAACTCCTCGGACTGCTCTTTTGCGTATCCGCCCTGGCCCTCCTGGGCTTCGAGAGGAAGCTCGATAAAGGTCGCGCCGAGTGATTTGACCTCGTCCTTGACCGCAGGCCGCACGTCGTAGGCCGAGACGACGGCGCCCAGACGCCGCGCCGTGGCGATGGCCTGCAGGCCGGCGACTCCCGCTCCCATGACCAACACCCGGGCGGGCGCGACCGTGCCGGCCGCGGTCATCATCATCGGAAAGAACTTGCCCAGGCGCCCCGCCGCCATCAGCACCGCCTTGTATCCCGCAGCCGAGGCCTGCGAGGACAGGGCGTCCATCGACTGCGCACGCGAGATGCGCGGAACGAGCTCCAGGCTGAACGCGGTGACGCCGCGCTCCGCCAGCGCGGTGGCGATGTCACCCTGGGTCGCGGGTTGGAGGAAGCTGATCAGCACAGCCCCTTTCTGCATAAGCTCCACCTCGTCGACTGATGGCGCTTGCACCTTGAGAACGACGTCCGCATCCTTCAAAAGCGGAGCTGCACCCTTCACGATCTTGACGCCTGCGGCCTCGTACGCGTCGTCCGGCACGAACGCGCTGGACCCGGCGCCCGCTTCGACGCTGACCTCGAGCCCTGCCGCGAGCAACTTGGTCGCGGTGTCCGGGACGAGCGCCACCCGTCGCTCATCCTGAGCTGTCTCTTTGGGGATGGCGACCTTCACAGATTGAGGACTGTAGCGGAAATGGGCGGTGTGACCGGCGTCCGCAAATCAGCCTTGTCGGTTGGACCAGACGCGTAACATTCGTAATCCGCCACCAAGAAACGAATTGACCGAGCAAATAATCAACGACCTAACCATCCAGGCCGCGACCGTCAACGGATCCGGGAGCCAGACGGCGAACCTGGTCCTGACGCGGGCGATTTTCAAGATGGGGATCCCAGTCGCCCCCAAGAATGTCTTCCCCTCCAACATCGAAGGCCTGCCGACCTGGTATCAGCTCCGGATCACCCCGGCCGGGCACATGGCGCGCACCGACCAGGTCGACGTGCTGGTGGCTTTCAATCCCTCCACATGGCGTGAAGACCTGAAGTCTGTGCGCGAGGGCGGGGTGGTGATCCACGAGGAGGCCTTCTCGAACGCTGACGCTCGAACGGACGTCACCTATTACCCGGTTCCCTTCTCCAAGCTTGCCAAGGCGAAGATCCAGAGCGACACCCTGCGCAAGCAGCTGGCCAACATGATCTACGTGGGCGTCGTCGCAGGCCTGCTCGGCATCCCAGCGGACGCCATCGAGCATGGTGTCAGGCGGCAGTTCCTGACC
>DATCPU010000430.1:0-4207 GCA_036569925.1 Candidatus Dormiibacterota bacterium | reverse complement strand
GGCGAAGGCCGCCGCGGCGATCGCGATCAGCGAGATCGAGATCGCCAGGTCGTCGAGGCGCAGAGCTCCGGAGATGAGGTTCGTCGGGTCATTCCACTGGGAGACGAGCAGGGTGGCGGTCGTCCCCAGCACGGTCATGGTCATCAGCGGCGCGCTCCGCCGCAGGGGCCTGATGACCGCGCTGATCAGCACCACACAGAGACCGACGGTGAGGGCGATCACCGGCGAGAGCGCGGCGTAGTCCATCTCGGGGGCGTGGAAGTTCACCGAGGCTCCCCTTGGGGCACTGGGCTCATGTGCCCGGACCATTTGTCCTCACGACCAGAGGACGCCAGTTGGGCCTCCGGCGCCGAAGGCCTGGTCGCTGCTGCGACCGATTCCTGGACCGAGGTATCGGTCCGCTTGAGGATCAGCTGCGGATAGAGGGCGAGGCCGAGGATGCAGAGCACCAGCGGAGCGAGGACGAGGCCGTCGCGGAGGCTGATCTCACGCGAGGGGACCGCGTTGTTCTGTTGTGATGCCGGGCGGTTGTGCATCGTGCGCTGGTAAAGGCGCAGCGCGTAGTAAGCGGACATCGCCACGCCCGATATCGCCACAAAGGCGAAGACGATCTTCGCCTGGAAGAGGCCGTTGAGGATGTAGAACTCGCCGATGAAGTTGGCCGAGCCCGGCATCGCCAGGGTCGCCAGGGTGACGATCAGGAAGAGCGCCGCCAGGACCGGGGCGCGCATCGCCATGCCACCCATCTCACGCAGGTCCTCGCTGCCGCTGCGCTCGGCGAGGATCGCGACGATGATGAACAGCGGCGCGACGACGAGGCCGTGGTTGACCATCTGCAGCACCGCGCCGTCAGCGCCGTCGGCGCGCAGGGCAAAGATGCCGGCGGTGATGAAGCCGAGCTGGGCGACCGAGGAGTAGCCGCCGATCAGCCGCACGTTGGTCTGGGTGAAGGCCATCACCGAGCCGTAGAGGATCGAGGCCAGGGCGATGATCAGCACGACCTCCTGGAACTGGACAGTCGCTGCCGGGAAGAGCGGCAGGACGACGCGCAGGAAGCCGTAGGCGCCGACCTTGGCCAGCACTCCGGAGAAGACCGCCAGGACCGGCAGCGGTGCCGCCCGATATGCGTCAGGCATCCAGCCGTGCAGGAGGAAGGCCGGCATCTTGACCAGGAAGGCCGCGGCGAAGAACCAGAAGATCCACTGCTGACTGCCGTCGCCGATCGGGTGCTTGGCCAGCTCCGCGATAGAGAAGGTGATCTGGCCACCGTCGGCGGCGATGATCGCGGTGGCGATCGCCCCGACCAGCATCAAGAGGGAGCCGATCAGCGTGTAGACGATCATCTTCAGGGTCGCCGCCGAGGCGGTCGGCCCGTTCTCCCGGTCAGTCCCCCAGGCGCCGAAGAGGAAGTAGAACGGGACCAGCATCAGGTCGAAGAAGAGGACGAAGAGGAGCAGGTCCTGCGCGACGAAGGCGCCCAGGGTGGCGGTCTCGCCGAGCAGCATCATCAGGAAGAAGAGGTGGGGGCGCTCTTGCTCGCGGAAGGCGGCGAAGGCCGTCCCGCCCAGCCATACCACCGCGGTCAGCAGCACCAGGAAGACGTTGAGGCCGTCGATGCCGAGGCTGTAGTCGACGCCGAGGCCGGGGATCCAGTTGACGTCGACCGTGTCCTGCAGGCCGGCGGCGCCGGAGTCGAAGCCGGCGAGTAGGGCGATCGCGATACCCAGCGTCACCACCGTTCCCAGCACCGCCCACCAGCCGGCTAACCGCTTGGGTCCGAAGAGGCCGATGAGGCCGAAGGCGAGGGGGGTCCAGAGCAGCGAGTTGATCATGAGCTGCTCAGCAGGAAGTAGAGGGCGAGCCCGGCGAATCCGGCGATCAGGAGCAGGGCGTAGCTGCGCACGAAGCCGCTCTGCACGACGCGGACGATGCCACCGGCGCCGGCGACCGTCTCCCTGGTGCCGCTGACCAGGCCGTCGACGACGAAGCGCTCGAAGGTGCTGTTGGCGAAGCGGCCGATCGCCAGTGCCGGCCGCACGATGAGGAAGTCGATCGCCTCGTCGAAGTACCACTTGTTGACGAACAGCAGATAGGCCGGGCGGAGGCGCTCGCGGAAGAGGCCGGGCAGCTCCGGTCGCGCCACCCAGAGGACCCAGGCGAGTCCGATCCCGACCAGCGAGATCACCGCGCCGATCGCGAGCCCGCGCCACTCCTCGCCGACCGTTGGGTGGATCGCGCTCAGCGGCACGTCGGCAAAGGCGGGGTCGAGGAAGCCGAAGAGGACGTTGTCGACGCCCGGCACCT
Source organism: Candidatus Dormiibacterota bacterium (assembly GCA_036569925.1). Lineage (GTDB taxonomy): Bacteria > Chloroflexota > Dormibacteria > Dormibacterales > Dormibacteraceae > Palsa-872. The sequence continues at coordinate 1,903 of DATCPU010000430.1, read as the reverse complement.
GGATAAGCCCGGCGAAGAGGGCACCGACGGCGAGCACGGCCATCGCCACCGCCATCGGCCACGACTGCTCGGCGATGTGGTGGTGGGCGCCGGGAAAGCCGACGTCGGTGTCCTCGAGCTCTTCGTTGGCCGGGTTGATCGGCGGGCCGTGGTAGAGCTCGCCCGTGTCGATCAGGTGTTGGGCCTCCTCACAGGGCCTGCCGGGGAGGACGCGGAAGATCAGGCGGAAGGTGTAGAGGGCGGTGAGGAAGGCGCCGACGTAGCCGCCGATCGCCATCCACGTGTACATCCCGCCGCGCGCCTCGGCGTAGGCGAGGATCGAGTCCTTCGAGAAGAAGCCCGAGGTGAGCGGGAAGGCGGCCAGCGCCAGGCCGCCGATCACCAACATCAGCGACGTGAAGCGCATCGCCTTCCAGAAGCCGCTCATCCGGTCGATGTCCTGACGGTTGGCCATCGCCGAGATGATCGAGCCGGCGGTCATGAAGAGCAGCGCCTTGAAGAAAGCGTGGGTCATCAGGTGGAAGAGGCCCTGCGCGTAGGCGCCGATCGAGACGCCCATGATCATGTAGCCGATCTGGCTCATCGTCGAGTAGGCGATCGCCCGCTTCAGGTCGGTCATCGTCAGCGCGATCGTGCCGGCGACGAGCAGCGTCGCCAGGCCGACGAAGGCGGCGATGTCGGCGGCGGTGGGGGCGAGGTAGAAGAGGACGTGGGTGCGGGCGATCAGGTAGACGCCTGCGGTGACCATCGTCGCCGCGTGGATCAGCGAGGAGACCGGGGTCGGGCCCTCCATCGCGTCGGGCAGCCAGGTGTGGAAGGGGATCTGCGCCGACTTGGCGAAGGCGCCGACGAGCAGCAGCAGGCAGATCGCGGTCACCGTCCACTCGCCGCGGGCGAAGACGTGGGGCGCCTGGGCGAAGACCGCCCCATATTCGAAGCTCCCGAGTTCGCGGAAGATAAGGAGTGCGGCGAGGACGAGGCCGATGTCGCCGACGACGTTGATCACGAAGGCCTTCATCCCCGCCCTGGTCGCCGTCGTGCGGCGGTACCAGAAGCTGATCAGCGCGTAGGAGGCGAAGCCGACGAAGGCCCAGCCGACGATCAAGAGGACGAAGTTGCCGGCGAGGACCAGCAGCAGCATCGAGAAGACGAAGAAGTTGAGGTAGCTGAAGAAGCGGTGGTAGCCCTCATCCGACTTCATGTAGCCGAACGAGTAGAGGTGGATCAGGGTCGAGACCCCGGTGACGACGAGCGTCATGAAGACCGAGAGCTGGTCGACGTAGATGCCGAGCTTGATGTCGAGCCCGGCAGCTCCGGCGTAGGTCCAGAGCGAGGAGGCGTGGTGACGCGCCTCGGGCTGATCGCCGAGCAGATTGAGGAGAGCGGCGACCGCGCAGACGAAGGCGAGGCCGACCGCGGCGGTGCCGACGATGCCCGCGACCCGCGCCGGGATCGCCCGGAAGCCGAGCGAGACGACGATCGAGCCGAGCAGCGGCAGCAGCAGGACCAGCCAGGCCCAGGTGGTGGCGCTCATCCGCGCAGCTCCCGCAGCTCATCGACGTCGAGCGGCAGCCTGCGGCGGAAGATCGCGACGATCAGGCCAAGCCCGACCACGACCTCGCAGGCTGCGACGACCATTACGACGATGGCGAAGACCTGCCCCTGCTGGTTGCCGACCATGCGGCTGAAGGCGACCAGGGCGAGGTTGCCGGCGTTGAGCATCAGCTCGAGGCAGAGCAGGATTACGACCGGGCTGCGCCGGATGAGAATTCCCATTGCACCTACTGCGAAGAGCAGGGACGAGAGGACTATGTACCACTCGATGTTCATCGGGCGGGGCCTCCCAATGACGCGACGGGAGCGGCCTCGTCAGGGTGGGCGCCGGGCGCAGGGTCCCCAGGCT
>DATCPU010000429.1:0-3970 GCA_036569925.1 Candidatus Dormiibacterota bacterium | reverse complement strand
ATAGCTATGCCACCCAGCAATGGCGTCGGCTTTGGATGGTCGTGGCGGCCGCCCGGCTGGGCGATCATCCCGGTCCGGCGCGACAGCCAGATCATCAACGGCACGGCAAGCGCGCATACGACAAACGCCACGATCAGCGGCATCAGTCCGGGGCCGAGCCGCTCCTGCAGGTTGTGCAGGGCGTTGCCTCCGAAGAAGTCGCTCATCGGGTCAGCTCAGTCGAAGGCGTACGGGAGCGGGAATCGCCGGCACAGATCGAGGGCGCGCTCGTGCACGGAGTCCAGAACCGCGCGATCGTCGATTCTCTCGATGAGGTCAGCAATGCAGTCGGCGATCTCGACCATCTCCGCCTCGCGCATGCCACGCGTGGTCACCAGCGGAGTCCCGACGCGCACGCCGCTCGGATTGAACTTCGAGGCTTCGTCGTATGGAATCGAATTGCGGTTGAGGGTGATCCCGACCGTGTCCGCAATGTCCTGCACCTGCTTGCCTGTCCGCTGGTGCGCTCGAAGGTCGATCAGCATGAGGTGGTTGTCCGTGCCGCCGCTGACCAGGCGCAGGTCGCGCTCCATCAAACGCTTGGCCAGCGCTTTCGCATTCACGACGACCTGCCGCGCGTAGTCCTTGAACTCCGGCTTCAGGGCTTCTCCAAAGCACACAGCCTTGGCCGCGATCGCGTGCATGAGCGGACCGCCCTGGATCCCCGGGAACACCGCGGAGTCGATCGCCTTCTGATGCTCGTTGCGGCACAGGATGATGGCGCCCCACGCGCCGCGCAGCGTCTTCTGCGTGGTGGTCGTCACGATCTCAGCGTGTGGAATCGGCGATGGGTACTGCCCGCCGGCAACGAGACCCGCGACGTGTGCCATGTCGACGATGAACGTCGCACCGACCGAGTCCGCGATCTGGCGCATGCGGGCCCAGTCGACCACGCGTGAATAAGCCGAAAACCCGCCGATCAGCATCTTGGGCCGCACCTGCTCGGCCAGCTTCTCCATGGCGTCGTAGTCGATCAGCTCGGTCTCGCGATTGACCCCGTACGAGTGGATCTCATAGAGCTTGCCGCTGAAGTTCGCGGGGCTGCCGTGCGTGAGGTGTCCTCCGGCTGACAGGTCCATGCCCATCACCTTGTCTCCGGGCTGGCACACCGCCATGTAAACCGCCATGTTCGCCTGAGATCCGGCATGCGGCTGCACGTTCACGTACTCGGCCCCGAAGAGCTCTTTGGCGCGCTCCACGGCCAGCGACTCGATCTTGTCGATCACCTCGCCGGTCCCACCGTAGTAGCGCCGACCGGGGTAGCCCTCGGCGTACTTGTTGGTCAGCAGGGTGCCCAGGGCCTCGAGTATCGCCGGGCTCGTCAGGTTCTCGGACGCGATGAGCTCGAGCGTCTCCGACTGGCGCTTGTACTCCTTGCGGATGAGGTTGGCGATATCCGGGTCGACCTTGTCGAGGGCCTGAAAGGACATCGTTGTAACGGGGCTTGCCATCAGGTTGAATGCTACCCGCGTCAGCCCGCGTGAGAGGGCGGCGGGCCAAGGATCTCGGGGGTCGAGATCGCGCCCTCGCGCAGCACGTGGGGTTCCGAGCCAGTGAGGTCGAGCACGGTCGACGCTGTCCCCCCTGGCGCCTTCCCCCCGTCGAGGACCGCTGCGAGGCCAGGCAGCTTGCCCGCCTCCTCAGCCGTCATTGCGGGGTCCTCGCCGTGCAGGTTCGCGCTCGTGGTCAGGAGCGGCCCGGCCGCCCGAAGCAGTTTGAGGGCAACCTTGTGCTTGGGGATTCGCACCCCAAGCGTGCCGCCACCTTTAGCGTGGAGGATGAGCGTCAATGGACCCGGCCACCAGCGCCGGATGAACGCCTCGGCGCGCGAGTCGATATGTACATAGCCCTCCAGCTGAGACTCGGCGGCGACCATGAGGATGAGCGGCAGTCCAACCGGCCGGCCTTTGATCCGGTAGACGCGCTTGGTGGCGACCTCATCATCGGCTGCGGCGCCCAGGCCATAGACGGTGTCGGTGGGAAACGCCACCACCCCGCCACCGCGGATGAGCTGCGCGGCGCGGGTAAGGCCAGGCCGCGTGGGCTTCAGGACCAAACTTCCACCACTCGCTCGTGTCCAGCGAGGTCCTGATGCCTACGCGTTCCGGCGAAATGTCGGCCGGCCGCCTCGAGCACCGACGGAAGGATCGAAGGATCCACCTCCAGCAGAACACGTCCACCTGCGTTCAGCCGCGCGGGCGCTGCCTCGAGAAGCCTTATGACCAGGGCGGCGCCGCCCTCGTCCGCGTACAACGCAACGCTGGGCTGTGCGAGGACAGCCGCGGGCAGCGGCACGCCGGCCGCCAGGTAGGGGAGGTTGGCGCACACGAGATCAAAGCTACCCGGCAGCGGCGCCATCAGGTCGCCGCAGGCGAGATGCACGCGCGGCACCAGCCCGTTCTTGGCCACGTTTCGCGCCGCGACCTCCAACGCCTCGGTGCTGATATCGCTCGCCCACACTTCGACATCTGGCGAGTAATGCGCGGTGGCGATCGCGATGCATCCGCTCCCGGTACCGACGTCTGCAACCCGCAGAGGCCGCCCCGCTTCGCGCGCGCGAGCGACCACCAGCTGCACCAGCAGCTCGGTGTCGGGGTTGGGCACCAGCACGGCCGGGGTCACCTCGAAGTCGAGCGCCATGAACTCCTTGTGACCGACCACATAGGCGACGGGCTCTCCATGCGCCCGGCGCGCCACCTGGGCTCGAAAGATGCTGAGCTCGTCTTCAGATAGCGCGCGGTCGAACTGCAGGTACAGGTCGAGGCGACGCAGCGCCAGAGCGCCGGCCAGCATCACCTCAGCATCGAGGCGCGCCGAATCCGACCCATGCTTGGCGAGGTGCTCTGAGGCCAGCTTGAGAACCTCGAGAACCGTCAATCAGTTGCCGTTCAAACCTGCCGCCCGGTCAGCGTTGCTCAAGGCCTCGACCAGCTCATCCAGGTCGCCCGCCATCACCTGGTCCAGCTTGTGCAGGTCGAGATTGATGCGATGGTCGGTCACGCGGTTCGCCTTGAAGTTGTAGGTGCGAATCTTCTCCGAGCGGTTGCCGCCGCCGATCATGCTCCGGCGCTGAGCGCCGAGCGCGGCCTGCTGCTCTGCAAGCTTGATCTCATAGAGCCTGGCGCGCAGCACGCGCAGCGCCTTCTCCTTGTTCTGGAGCTGCGACTTCTCGTCCTGGATGCTCACCATCAGCCCCGTCGGCTTGTGCGTGATTCGGATGGCCGAATAGGTGGTGTTGACGCTCTGGCCGCCAGGTCCCTGCGAGGTCGATGTCTTGATCTCAAGGTCTTCGGGCTTGAGCTCAACTTCGACGGTGTCCGCCTCTGGCATGACCGAGACCGTCGCCGCCGACGTGTGGATGCGGCCCTGTGCCTCGGTCTTCGGCACGCGCTGCACGCGGTGGACGCCGCCCTCGTACTTCAGCTGCGAGTAGGCGCCGTGGCCGTGAACCTCGAACACGATCTTGTCGTAGCCGCCTTTCTCGCTGTGCGAGACGTCGACCACCTCGATCTTCCAACCCTTCCGCTCCGCCCACTTCGAGTACATGCGGAACAGGTCGGCCGCAAAGAGCGCCGCCTCCTCCCCACCCTCCGCGCCCTGGATCTCCACGACGACGTCCCGATCGTCATTGGGGTCCTTGGGCAGCAGCAGGACCTTGAGCTGCTCATCGAGCTCACCCACCTCGGCGGCCGCACGGCGCTCCTCCGCGCGCAGGTATTCCTGCATGTCCGCATCCTTCTCGTGCCTCAGCATCTCCCGCGCGGACTCGAGCTCATGGCGCGCGCGCTTGTATGCCTCGTACTTTTCGACCGTCTCGCGCAGCGTCCGCTGCTCGCGCGCCAGCTTGGTCACCTGGGCATGGTCGCTGGCGACCTCGGGGCGCCCCATCTCCGCCTCGATCTCGTGATACCGGCGGGCAATGGCCTCGAGC
>DATCPU010000428.1:0-3530 GCA_036569925.1 Candidatus Dormiibacterota bacterium | reverse complement strand
GCATTGATCAGGACATAGGCCTTCATCCGTATACCCCCACCATTTTGTTTTGTTTGCCTGGAACGTTGTGCCCAGCGTACACGCCAACTGTCGAGGTGTCTGACGTCAGCGGGATTTCAATGCGCGGATCATCACCTCGTCGGTGACGTTCGCGCCGGAGAGGATAACCACCACCCGCTCATTGGGGGAGGGGCTGTAGTGATAGAGCAAAGCCGCAAGGGCCGCGGCGCCGGCCGGCTCTGCGAGCAGATGCTCCCACTCGAACATCAGGCGAATCGCGCGCAGCATCTCGGCATCCTCGACGAGGATCACCTCGTCCACATAGCGCTGGGCCAGCTCCAGGGTCAGGTTTCCGGGCGCGGAGGCGGCCAGTCCGTCAGCGATCGTATTGACGCGGTCGAGGGTCACGACGTGCCCTGCAGCGAGAGACCTGTGCATCCCGTCCGCCCCGACCGGCTCGACCCCGATGACGCGCACCTTCGGCCGCATCGATTTGAGGTACAGCGAGATGCCGCTGATCAGCCCGCCGCCACCAATGGGCACGATTACGGTGTCGAAGTTCTCGAGATCACGGATCAGCTCGACAGCGATGGATCCTTGTCCGGCGATCACGTCGGGATCGTTGAACGCGTGAACGAAGGTGGCCCCGCCTTCCTCTTGTTGGCGCATGGCTTCGAGGTATGCGTCGTTGTAGTTGCGCCCGGCAAGCACCACCGTCGCGCCGAGCCGCCTTATCGCCTCGACCTTCAGCTGGTTGGCGGTCTCCGGGACGTAAACGGTGGCCGGGATTTTGAAGACTGCTGCCGCGTATGCCACGCCCTGGCCGTGGTTGCCGGCCGAAGCCGTGATGATGCCGTCGCTGCCCTTCTCCGGATGAAGTCGCATGACCTTGGTGAGCGCGCCTCGGACCTTGAAGGCACGTATGGGCTGGATCGACTCGACCTTGATGTGGACGTGGCATCGGGCTTTGTCGGTGAACGCGCGTGAATATTGGAGCGGGGTCGGGGAGAGATATGGGGCGAGGTCTCGAGCGGCCCGTTCGACCGAGCTCGGCGTCACGCTTGCGATCTCGGACCCGACTTCCCCCAACGCAACTCAAATTCTAATTTGCGCGCCTCTACCATCATCTAGCCATGGCCGACGACCTCGAACGAATAGCCCCCCGGGAGAGCGCGCGCACCAAGGCGCGCGACAAGAAGTCGCAGCCTCCCAAGGTGATCGCTGTCAACCCGGGCTTGAAGAAGCTCGCCCTCCACCTAGCAGACAAGCGCACGAAGAAAGCGAAGAATCCCTAGGGAGGCGTCCCCCTCAAATCAAAAGTCGGCAGGGACTATCGCTCGCTTGTGGGTGCCAGACCCCAGGAGCTTGTCGCCCTGGCGGCACTCGACTTCGAAGTAGAGCTTGTTGCCTTTGACCTCCGTGAGCCTACTGGTCGCGACCACGGTGCTGCCCGGCTTCGCCGGCGCGAGATGGCGGACGTGGACCTCATAACCGACTGTGGTCTCGTTTTCTGAAAGCAGGCCGTCCAGGGCTTGGTGGCTGGCCCACTCCATAAGGCCGATCATGGCGGGGGTCGCAAAGATGCCCTGGCCGCCGACGTGCTTGGTGACGAGGTTGCCCTCGACCACGCGTTCCACGCGGCCCTCGAGGCCTGGACGGATACCATCCGATGTCGCCAACCCGTAGATTGTCGCTAATGACCACACGGGTTGTGCGCAAAGCGATCTTTCCCGCAGCTGGCCTCGGAACGCGGTTCTTGCCTGTCACCAAAGCGCAGCCCAAAGAGATGCTGCCTCTGGTCGACAAGCCGACCATCCAGTACGGCGTCGAGGAGGCAATCGCCAGCGGCATCGAACAGGTGATCATGGTCACCGGCGGGGGCAAGCGCGCGATCGTTGACCACTTCGATCGCTCGCTCGAGCTCGAGCACTACCTTCGCAAGCGGGGCAAGGACGACCTCCTTCGAACCCTGGCCGAGGTCGACCGCCTGAGCGATCTGGTCGACATCACGTACATCCAGCAGAAAGAGCCGCTGGGCCTCGGACACGCCGTATGGACGGCGCGGCGCCTGGTCGAGGGTGAGGCATGCGCTGTCCTGCTGGCCGACGACGTCATCCTGGGAGGCAGCGACCCCTGCTTGAAGCAGCTCATCGATGCCCACAACAAGACGGGCGCCACGGTCCTCGCGGTTCGCAGGTTTCCGCGGAACCAGGTCGGACGCTATGGGGTAGTGGTCACCGACGGGGGCACGGGACCGCTGCACAAGGTCACCGACATGGTCGAAAAGCCGAAGCCCGGAACCGAGCCGTCCGACCTCGCGATCCTCGGGCGTTACGTTCTGACGCCCGCAGTGATGGCCGAGCTGGACCGCTCAGAACCAGGCGCCGGCAGCGAGATCCAGCTGACCGATGCGATCAAGCGAACTATCGGGGCGCACCCCGTCGTGGCCATCGAGTTCGAGGGCGATTACTACGACACCGGGACGGTTCCTGGTTACCTCCGGGCGAATCTGACTCTGGCCATGCGACGGGAGGGTCTTCGAGAGGAGCTGGGACCCCTGTTGAGGGAACTGCTCCAGGAGTGGCTGGGGGCCGAGGCGGCTCGGGAATCCGCCACCACGGGGCTATAATCGAAATACGCTCTATGAGCCGAATGCCCACCCGAGTGATTTACCTATGGCTGTATCAGGACGAAGAAGATTCGACGACGACAAAGTTGTCAAGTACGAGACCGCGGAGAAGGACTTCGAGGTTGAGGTTTCGCGCACCCTCCAAAAGTGGTGCGTCACCGTCTACCAGATGCCTGACAAGCAGATCCTGGTCCAGGACTTCTTCCCGGAGCGTTGGAAGGCGCTCGCACGCGCACAGGACTTCATTCGCCTTCTAAACCAGCGTAAGAAGAAGGAAGAGGAAGGCGCCGCAGGCGCCGGCGAGGACGACTACTAAGCAAGCCTGGCGTCAAGCTGGTCCGATGGCCGCGCTGGAGTCTCGTTAGAATTCACGGCTCGTGAGCATGGCTTTCTTCAGGCGAGAGTGGGGGGCGGTGACGTTCGTTCTGACCGTCATCGTCGGCATGATCGTCGTGCCCTTGGCCCTGTACTTTGCGAACGCCGGCCCCAAGGCGGTTGCGGTACCCAACGGGCCGCTGACAGCCAGTCCTGTCGCATGCGCGAGCCCCGCGACTTCGCCCACCGCAACGCCATCTCCGGCGAAGAGCCCGACTCCATCTCCGGCGAAGAGCCCGACTCCTTCTCCTTCGGCCAACCCGACCCCGTGTCCGGGTACGAGCCCGACTCCGTCTCCCAGCCCGACTCCGTCTTCGACTCCGAAGGCCTCGCCCTAGCCGCGATCGGTCGCGGCCGGGTTCGTAGGCGGATCTAGCGCGGCAGGGTTGGCCGGGGCTCCCCCGGCCATGACTTTGTCTTCCTCCTCTCCAGACGCCGCGTGGAGAGACTAATTTGTGATTAATCCAATCCCTGGAAGGAGAGCGCCCGGCCTTTTGACGGCGGGGGATTCGTCTCTAGCTAATCG
>DATCPU010000427.1:0-3129 GCA_036569925.1 Candidatus Dormiibacterota bacterium | reverse complement strand
GACCTGGGCAACGCCAGGGTATACACCGACTCGCAGGGCTGGGTGGGCGGCGGCGGCAGCTGCACGGCGGGATCGAACTCGGGCTCGACCACAGCCATCTGCGCCGACGGCACCGAGGTGACAGGCCATGTCACCCCGACGTGCGGCACGAGCGGGACGAGCGCCAACCTCTCAGCCGGCGTCGTCGCGGTGAACCCGAATCCATGCGCTGTCGGGGTGGCGCCGCAGCCCGTTCCACCGGTGTCGACAGCGCTGCCGCCTGAGCCGAACACCGACGCCAACGCGATCGCCACGCTCCAGGGCACCGGCGGCGCGGCGTGCGCGTCGGGCGCGGCGTACGGAAACATCGTCGTCGGCGGCGTCACCGTCGGCACGGGGCTAGGTCCGGCTCCGGTGAAAGATGCGAGCGGGTTCTATCACTTCAAGCCGAGTTGCTACGGATATCTGAACATCGGGCCCCTCAGTGGCGGCATCTCCAACGTTCAGACGGGCGTCGAGACTCCTCCAACCCGGCACTTCATCACCCCGACGCTTCCGTCAGCCAGCCTGGCGGGGACATTGCTAGTCGTGGTCATGGAGTGCGATCCCTCGCCCAACCGGGTCACTGTGCCCGCCCCCTGGATCAACGCCGACTTTGCATTCACCGGCACCAACTCTCGCAGCGAGCTCTGGTACTACCCCAACAATCCGGGCGGAGTAACCAACGTGACGATCACCGCAGTGCCCGCGGCGATCGCCTGCGAGGCCCAGATGACCGAGTGGCGGAACGTGGCCACAGTGAACCCGCTTGATCAGACCGGAACGACGACAGTCACCACCAACCAGCTGACCGGGACAGTCTCGACGAGTGCCGCGACCTCCGCGGCCAATGAGCTGGTGATCACCTCGAGCGCCTTCGCCAATCAAGCCGGGATGGTCGTCAACCAGGGCGTCGGCTGGAACAACCTCCTCAACGACCCGACCAACGGCATCGCCAGCGCCTATAGGCTCGACCTCCCTGCCGCGGTCGCTGCCGAAACCATCGCCAGCACAGTGGCTACGACCTGGTCGCTTGTTATTGCGGCATTCAAGCCGGTCGCCGGCGGCACGGGCGTCGTGTTCGATCCAGGCTTCTACTACTTCAACGGGTCTGGGTTTGCCGGCGGCGGCGGCGTGTGCCTCAACGGCGGGACGCTGCTGGCCCGCGACGTCACGATGGAGTTCGTCAACCAGGCCGGCTTTTCATCCGGCACGTGCGTTGCCGGCGGTGGGGCGAGCTGCGGCGGAACTTGCCGGTTCGGGTCGACCCCGTGCTCGGTGCAAGCGTGTCCGCCCAACGCCGGCTCTGACTCGCCGAACAACCTGACGTGGATGGCCGCGCCCTGCGCGTCGGCTGCGGCGGCTGACGCTGCCAGCTGCCCCGGCTCGGCCTGGTGTCCTGGCGGCGATCGGGCGTGCTGGGACTTGTTGCTCTGGGCGCCCGCGAGCAACACCGGGCAATTCGCGATCAAAGGCGCCGTGGCGACGCACTGGCTGCTCGGTTCCGTGTACTGGCCGGGGACGTGCACCGACACCGTGAACGGGGCCAGCACGATTGCCGGGACGCTCACCTGCGGCACGCTTTCGATCTCCGCAGGAGCCGGCGCCGCCACGGCGGTCGGAGGCGACTTCGGGATCAACACCGCCCTCGTCGAGGCGGTCCTGGTCGAGTGAACTTGCTGTATTCGGCGCACCGTGTGAGCCTGTGACTGTCTAGATGGCAATCCTGAGCGGTGGTGTGGGTCGCCCACGGCGGGCGCGCATCTATATCGTGGTCGGCGCGATTCTTGCAGTGCTGGCGTTTGGAACGGCTGCCCTGCTGGCCAGCCTGCCCCTGCTCGCCGGCGGCACCACGGGGACGAGGGTGGTGGTCGCCAAGAACACCATCACGGCGCGGACGACCATCCAGGCGTCTGACCTGGAGTTACGATCGGTGTCCCCCACACCGCCGCAGTCGTTCACCGACCTCGCCCTCGTCGCCGGCAAAGGCGCGCGCGTGGACATCCCCGCCGGCCTTGCGGTGACCGCCAACCTGATCACGACAGCCACCGACCAGCTCAACAGCAGCGACGCCACCTTCCTTCCCATCCCTTCCGGTTACGTGGCGGTCACCGTGCCAACGTCAGAGCAGGTCGGAGTCGCCGGCTACGTTCAGGTCAGCGACAGAATCACGGTCCTCGCCACCATCAGCACTTCTGCTTTTGGAGTCGGACCGCCGCGGCCCGTGGTCAGGACCGTGTTTCGCGACCTGATCGTGATCAGGGTTGGGCCGGCGTCGGCGACCGAGCAGTCGGGAGCAGGCCAGCTCACGAGCAGCCTGACGGTCCTGGTGACCAGCTGCGACGCCGAGTACCTCTTCTGGCTGCTCAACAACGCGATTTTGAAATACGAGCTCGAATCGTTCAGCAACTACGGGACCACGCCAACGGCGCCCAACTCGAGCTGTCCGAGTCTCACCTCACCGACCGGAGTTGGACCCAAACAGGTCGATGACAAGTGGCACTTCACGACCCCCTGATCGATGCCACTGATCATCGTTGCCGTCGCTTTCGCCGCCGCCGCCGGGGTGGCGCTGGTGATGTACGGCATCGTCGGTAGGAACCAGGCTGTAGCCACTGCCGACATCAATCGCAACGCGAGGGTCACATATCGAACCCTCGCGGATGTTCGCGAGCAGCTGCGCCGCCGTTTCGAACCGACGGGCACGCCCGTCTGGATCGCGGCCAACCAGAACATCAACCCGCTGGCCGCGGACCTCGCCAGCGCCGACCTTCAGCTGCGGCCGTACGAGTTTCGACTGCTCCAGCTCGTGGTTGCGCTGGCGTTTGTCGTCCTCGCGTTCCTGCGATTCGGCGTCAGCATCGCGGTGCCCGTTCTCGGCGTCGTCGGCTACGTGCTGCCGGCTCTCTACTTGCGCAACCGGCGCGGCCGGCGGCTACAGACCTTCGAGGCAGGCCTGCCACGCGCGATGGAGCTCATCGCCAACTCGATCAAGGCGGGCCAATCGGTCGCACAGTCGCTCAGCTCGGTGACGGACAACGCCGGCCCGCCGCTCAACGAGGAGTTCGGCCTAGCGCGTCGGGAGATCGAGCTCGGGGCGTCGGTCGACAG
>DATCPU010000426.1:0-8461 GCA_036569925.1 Candidatus Dormiibacterota bacterium | reverse complement strand
CCAGCTGCCCGCGGGTGTCGATCTGCGGGTGGGCGGCTACGACGAGGGCGTCCTCGATGGGGTCGATGCGGTGTACGCGAGCCCGGGCGTCCCGTGGGACTCAGACCTGCTGGGTCGAGCTCGCGAGCGCGGCATTCCTGTGTCGAGCGAGATCGACCTCTTCCTGCGTCTGTGCCCCGGCACCGTGGTGGGCATCACGGGCACCAACGGCAAGACAACGACCACCGCCCTGACGGGCGACGTGCTGGCTGCGGGCGACCGTCCTGTGATCGTAGGCGGCAACATCGGGGACACTGTGCTCGACCGCCTGGGCGAGATCACTCCCCGCCACTGGGTGGTCCTGGAGCTGTCGAGTTTCCAGCTCGAATCGGTGCGGGAGCCGCACCTCCACATCGGCGTGATCCTGAACATCACCCCGGACCACCTCGACCGCCACGGCACGTTCGAGCGCTACGTCGACCTGAAGGCTCGGGCCATCGAGTTCGCGGGCGCCGACGACTTCGCAGTCTTGAACGGCCGCGACCCTGTGACGCGACGCCTCGCCGAAAGCACGCGGGCGCATGTCGTGTGGTTCGACGAGCACAGGCCGCTCCCGCCGATGCCGCTCCCAGGCCGGCACAACATGGAGAACGCGCTCGCCGCCGCGTCGGTCGGCAGGATCGCCGGACTTTCAGACGATGCCATCGACGAAGCGATTGGTTCGTTCAAAGGCGTCGAGCATCGTCTCGAGCTCGTTGGCGAATGGGCCGGGGTGCGCTGGTATAACGACTCGAAGGCCACCAACCCGGATGCGGGCCGCGTCGCGCTCAGTGCGTTCCCCAACACGCCGGTGGTCCTCATCGCCGGCGGTTATGGAAGCGGGTTCGAGCTGGGCGATTGGCTGGTGGATGTGCTCGCCAACGTCGAAGCGGTGGTGCTGATCGGGGCCTCGGCGGGCGCTCTCGCCGAGGCGCTGCACAGCCATCGCAAAGTCGTACGCGCCGCCAACCTCGAGGACGCGGTCGAGGTGGCGGGCAGCCTCGCACGATCGGGGGGCGTCGTTCTGTTGAGCCCCGCCTACAAGAGCTTCGACATGTTCAAGGACTTCGAAGATCGAGGACGGCAGTTCAAGGCTGCGGTGCACGCGAAGTACGGATCGCCGCGATGAGCGCAAGCGTCCGCGAGGAGCGCCAGCCGGATCGTGTGCTGCTGCTGACGACGGTCCTACTTTGTGCAGCCGGCCTGGTGATGGTGACGAGCGCGAGCATCGCCTTCGCCTATACGCAGCGGCAATCCGCCCTGTACTACGCCGAGCGGCAGACGGTGTGGATGCTCATCGGCTTTGCCGCCCTGTTCATTCTCAGCCGCTTCGATTACCGCAAACTGCGTCGCCTGGCCACTGCAGGTGCCGCGGTCGTGGTGCTGCTGATGCTCCTGGTGCTGGTGCCGCACATCGGCGTAACGGTGAACGGCGCTCGACGTTGGTTCGATGGCGGCCCGCTCGGCACCTTCCAACCGTCAGAGCTCGGCAAGCTCGCGTTCGCCGTATTCCTCGCCCACTGGATCGATCGCAACGCCTCGGTCGTCGGCACCTTTCAGAAGGGCCTTTTGCCAATCGCGGCAATGCTCGCGGGCGTGCTGGTGCTGCTGGTGTTGGAAAAGGATGTGGGGACCTCGATCGTCATGATCGGCATCTTCATCAGCGCGTATTGGGCAGGTGGCGCGCGGCTTCGGCACATCGTCCTGCTGGTTGCGGTCCTCGCCCTGGGCCTCGTCGCGGTCACGCTGTTCGAGTCCTACCGTGTCGCGCGCCTGGTGTCCTTCCGGGACCCGTTTTCCGATCCGTTGGGCGCGGGCTTTCAGTCGACCCAGGCCCTGTACGGCCTGGGGTCGGGCGGCTTTTTCGGCGTCGGCATCGGACACTCGGTCGAGAAATACGGCTGGCTGCCGGAGGCTCACACGGACTTCATCTTCGCCATCGTCGGGGAGGAGACGGGGCTTGCGGGCACCACGCTGGTGATGCTCGGCTTCCTATGCTTTGCGATCCGCGGTTACCGAGCCGGCCTGCGGGCCCCGGATCGGTTTGGAGTGGTGCTGGCGGTGAGTATCACCACCTGGATCGCATTCGAGGCGCTGCTCAACATGGCGACAGTCACCAACACGCTGCCGATCGCCGGGGTCCCGCTGCCCTTCTTCAGCTACGGCGGCACCGCGCTGGCGACAACGCTGGCGGCGGTCGGAGTGCTGCTAAGCATCGCGCGTCGCGGCACCAATACGGAATCAGGATTAAAACGGAGGACAAATGCGCCTTTTGATAGCGGGCGGCGGGACCGGAGGGCACCTTTATCCCGCCCTCGCAGTCGCGCGGGCTTTTCGCGCTGAGGACCCAGACGGCGCCCTGCTTCTCGTCGGGCGCGCGGGCGGTCCCGAGGAGCGCCTGGTCCCGGCCGCGGGCTTCGATCTGGCGACGGTCAACGTGCGCGGGTACGACCGCGATGCGATGTGGAAGAACGTCGCTCTGCCGGCGGTCATCCCAATGGCTCTGCGGGCCGGCCTGCGCATCGTCGACGCCTTCCGTCCGGACATCGTTCTCGGCGTCGGCGGCTACGTGATGGCGCCGGCGATCGCAGCCGCCCGCATCCGCGGCATCCCTTACGTGCTGCACGAGAAGGACGTCCGCCCCGGCCTGGCCACGCGCATGTTTGCCGGTGGGGCCGCCGCCGTGTGCACCACGCTGCCGGGCACCGAGAAGCGGATCAAGGCCCGCCGTGTGGTCCTCACAGGCGTCCCGTTGAGAGACGGATTCGAGCTGCGCACGCCGGCGGCTCCCGCTCGACATCTCCTGATCACCGGAGGCAGCCAGGGAGCGCGCAATCTGAACCAGACGGTGTGGGCGGCGCTCGACGCGCTGGGCGAGCGCTTCGAAGAGGTTGTGCATGTGGCGGGGCGCCAGGGCGCCGATGGCGTCGCGCGCCACGCGCACGCGAATTACCGCGGCCTCACTTTCGTCGACGATATGCAATCGCTGATGGCCACCGCAGATCTCGTGGTCGGCCGCGCGGGCGTCGGCACTATCGCAGAGGCGACCGCAGTCGGCCTCCCGATGGTCCTCGTCCCCGGCACCTTTGGCGGCGGCCACCAGGAGGAAAACGCGGCGGCGATGGTCGAGGCGGGCGCGGCGGTCAGCATCCCTGATCCGAAGCTGACGCCGGGCTCCTTGCTGTTCACGCTTGACGGCCTCACGGCCGAGCGCCTACGCGAGATGGCGAAGGCGTCTGCGGGCGCTGGGCGCCGGGACGCCGCCCAAAGGGTGCTGGGCGTTCTCAAGGAAGTGGTGCGCCGATGAAGATCCACCTGATGGGCATCGGCGGCGCGGGAGTTTCGGCGCTCGCGCGCGTCCTGATGGCGCGCGGCCACGAGGTCAGCGGGTGCGATCTCAAGCCATCAAACACGACCGCCGAGCTGGAAGACGCCGGTATCCGGGTCGAGCTGGGCCACGACCCCGAGCACGTCCTGTTCCAGGATCTGCTCGTCTACAGCGGCGCGATCAAGTCGTCGCCGGAGCTGGACGCGGCGCAGGCAATGGGGGTCAGGGTCGTGACGCGCGCGGAGATGCTGGCCGAGCTGATCGCCGAGAGCGACTCAATCGCAATCGCCGGCAGCGCCGGCAAGACCACCGTCACATACATGCTCGGGCACATCCTTACGGAGGCCGGCCTGGACCCGACGGTCCTCGTCGGGGACGGCTCGAGCTCGCGGGCGGGCAGCTCGCGGCTGCTGGTGGCGGAGGTCGACGAGTCCGACGGAACCCTGGTGCTGCACCACCCAAAGCGCGCCATCATCACCAACATCGAGCTGGACCACATCGACCATTTCAAAGACGTGGAGGCGGTGCAGACCCTCTTCGAGGACTTCGTCGCGGGACTTCCCGCTGACGGTCTGGCAGTGCTGTGCGCCGACGACGAACGGGCGCGGTCCTTGAAATCAAAAGCACGGCGCGTCACCTATGGCTTCAATGAGAGTGCCGACTATCGCTGCGGTGACGGGCGCCCGTTCACGATCCACCACGAGGGCCGCGAGCTGGGCCGCGTCAACTTGCGGCAGCCCGGGCGCCACAACGTGCAGAACGCCACGGCAGCCGCGGCGCTCGCGCTGGAATCCGGCGTGAGCTTTTCCGATGTGGCGGGCGCGTTGGAAAGATTTCCGGGCGCGCACCGGCGGCTCGAGTTCATCGGCGTTTTCCAGGGCGCCGCGGTCTACGACGATTACGGGCACCACCCGACGAAGGTCCGGGCGACGCTGCAGGCGGTGCGCGAGCTCCGGCATCGCCGGCTGATAGTGGTCTTCCAACCGCACAGGTACTCACGACTCTCGGCCCTCATGCAGGACTTCTCGAGAGCTTTCTCAGGCGCCGACAAGGTCCTGGTGCTCGATGTGTATTCGGCGGGGGAGGACAATCCAACGGGTGTGCAGGCCAGCGACCTGGCGAACTTGCTGCCGAATGGCTCCTACGTCGGCGATTTCGAAGGCGCACGCGAAGTGCTGGAAGGCCTGGTCGGACGTGACGACATTCTCCTTTTGATGGGTGCGGGCGATATCCGCAAGCTGGGCGATGAGCTGGCGCAGCGCGTCTAACCAAGCGTGGTTGCGTGGCCTCCCTGGCGTCAGGGAGAAAGAGCCGCTGGATTCGCGCACATCGTTCGGCATCGGCGGCCCTGCCGACTTCTTTCTCGAACCCGGCAAGGCCGAGGGGATTGAGAAAGTGCTGGCCGCCGCGCGTGAGCGAGGCATCCCATATTTCCTGCTTGGCGCGGGCACCAACCTGCTGATCGCGGACGCCGGCATCGATGGCCTGGTGGTGCGGGTGGTGACCCGCGAGCACCGAATTAATGGCACGCGCATCACGGCAGCCGCGGGCTTGAAGATAATGCGGCTCGCGCGAATCGCCGCCGACGCCAACCTGCGCGGCTTCGAGTTCGCGATCGGCGTGCCTGGATCGGTGGGCGGCGCGGTGTATCAAAACGCAGGCTGCTGGGGCAAAGAGCTTCGCGAGGTCCTGGTCGACGCGTGTGGTTTCATGCCCGGTTCGGGCGAGAAGAAGTGGACCCCGGCGGACCTGAAGTTTGGTTACCGCACGTCAGCGCTGCGTGAAGGCGACCTCAAAGGCGGATTCGTCGTCGAAGCAACCATCCAGCTAAAGCGCGGCGATGGGGAGGAGGCGAAGGCCGAGATGGCCAAGCTCACCCGAGAACGCAATGAGACACAGCCCATAAAGACGAAGAACTGCGGCAGCGTCTTCAAGAACCCGCCCGGCGACTCGGCGGGAAGGCTGGTGCAGGCCGCGGGACTGAAGGGCTTGCGCGAAGGCAAGGCCGTGATCTCAGACCTGCATGGCAACTTCATAGTCAACGAGGGCGGCGCGACCGCCAAGGACGTCGCCAAGCTGATCGAGAGAGCGCGAGCCGAGGTCAAGCGGCGTTTCAACGCCGACCTCGAGCCGGAGGTCGAGTTCGTGGGGCGGTGGAAATGAAGCTGGCCGTGCTTCGGGGTGGCCGGTCCGCGGAGCGAGAGGTGTCGCTCCGATCGGGTGCGCAGGTCGAGGAGGCGTTGCGGCGCCTGGGCCACGAGGTGGTCGGAGTCGATGTGGATGCCACGACTTGGGACACGCTTCGCGATGGCGGATTCGCCTGCGTCTTCAACGCGCTGCATGGAAGGCTCGGGGAGGACGGCGCCGTGCAAGGGATGCTCGAGCTGCTCGGCCTTCCTTACACGGGTTCGGGAATCCTGGCTTCCGCGTTGTGCATGGACAAGTCGCGTGCGAACTCGGTGATGGCGGGCGCGGGGCTGCACATCCCTGACTTCGAAGAGCTGGAGGTCAAGGAAGGCGTTGCGGCTGAGGTTGTCGAACAGTTGGTCTCGCGCTTCGGCTTGCCCATCGTCATCAAGCCCGTGCGCGAGGGGTCCACGATCGGGCTGACCATCGCCAAGGACGCAGACGCGTGCGCGACCGGGCTTGCCCTCGCCGGGCGTTACGACCGCCGAGTCCTGGTGCAGAGATTCGTCGCTGGCACCGAGATCACAGTCGGTGTGCTGGCGACACCAGAGGTTCAGGTCCTGCCGACGCTGGAGATTGTCAGCGACAACCCAACGTATGACTACGACGCGAAGTACACGGCCGGGAAATCGCACCACATCATCCCCGCTCGGATCGAGGAGCGCGCTCGTGCCACTTCGGCCGACGCGGCAGGACGGGCATTCGTCCTGCTGGGTTGTGCGGGGATGGCGCGGGTCGACATCATCGTGGACGCGAAGAGCACGCCGTGGATCCTGGAGGTCAACACGGTACCGGGCCTCACCGAGCTTTCGCTGCTGCCTGACGCGGCGCGCGCGGCCGGGGTCTCGTTCGATCAGCTGTGCCAGAGACTCGTGGACCACGCGATCCAGCGCCAGGCGAATCGGGTGGGACCACCGAGCGCATGAAGCTCAGACGCCGGCGGTCGGTTCTGCCTCGGGTCGGATGGCGCCGGGGCCTGGAAGCGAGCGAGCCGCTCAAGGGCCAGCTGTGGACGCGATCCGAGAAGTCTTTGCGCGAGCCAGACGTGCATTGGGCGCGGCGCGCTGTCGCGATCGTGGTCGCGGTCGCGCTGTCCGGGCTGCTGGGATGGCTGTGGTTTGGGCCACCCCTTTCGGTGCGGAATGTGCAGGTCACAGGCGCTCAGCACCTGACGAGCGCGCAGGTCGCGCAGCTCGCGGGCCTTGCAGGCGGGGGCTCGGTGCTGTCTGTCGATGCCCAGTCGGACCGGAGCAAGCTGCTCAACCAGACGTGGGTCCAGGCCGCGAGGGTCATCCCGCAGCTGCCGGGAAGCGTCCTGGTGGAGATCAGCGAGTGGCAGCCGGTGGCGGTCTACCACTCAGGCGCGAACACGTCGCTCTTCTTGATGTCGGACCAGGCCGTGATTCTTGCACCGGCGCCGTCGGCAGCCGGATTGGTCGACGTGCAGGGACCAGGTGGGGCCGACCCGAAGGTTGGGCAGCGGCCCATCGAGCAGGTGCTGTTGACCGCGATCGTCAACATGCAGCGGGGATTTCCGGCGCTGCTGGGCCAGCAGGTGTCGGGATTCATCTTCGACTCGTGTGGCAACCTGACTCTCATCGCGAAAAAGGGCTGGAAGGTCTACTTCGGCCGGGTGCTGACCCCTGAGGAGTTCGTGATCCTGCACGACAAGGTCGCTGCGCTGAAGGCGATCCAGGGCCGGGGCAACGTCAACTACAACTCGACTGACCTGGAGTACGTCAACGTGATGAATCCGACTGAGCCCGCGGTCGGCTACCAGTCGAGGCTGAACCCGCCGACGCCCTCGCCGTCGCCAGGAGCGACACCGCGACCATCCCCGTCGCCGTCACCAAAACCGTCACCAACGCCCGCCCCGACATGCAAGTAATCGTTGTTGCGGTCGTGTTCGCGATCCTGGGGGTCCTGCTCGGGCTGCTGTCGCCGGTCACCATCCCGATCACCTACGCGAGGTACACGGCGGTCGCCCTGCTCGCAGCTCTCGACTCGATCTTCGGCGCGTTCAAGGCTTACATCTCAGGCACGTTCGAACCACGAGTGTTCTTCAGCGGCCTGCTGACCAACATGACGCTGGCGGGCGGCCTGACCTACTTTGGCGACAAGCTGGGCGTCGACCTATCGATCGCCGCCATAGTGGCGTTCGGAGTCCGGATCTTCAACAACCTGGGGGCGATCCGCAGGCACTATCTGTAGCGCCTACGCAGGAGCAGGAACGTCACGGCCGAGGCAGCCAAGCCGGCCAATACCGCAATAAGAAATTGACCGCCAAAATCCGCGTCGCAGGCGGTCAGCGAGCATAAGCCTCCCCGCTGGCACGGCGGGCACACCATGATCGGAGTTATCTGGATGGCTACCAGCAAGGCGATGGCACCGGCGAACACTCCACACACAACTGCCGCAACGACAACCAGAAGGGCTCGCATTGGGCGACTTTAGTACGTCATCCCCGGCACCTAGTCAGGTCCGCGAACGGGAGGACCGAAGGTAACCGTCGGCGGAATGGTCATGAACTTACCGGTCTCCATGCGCACGAGCTGCCAGCCGCCCTCGTGCACATTCCAGTGGTGGCGATAACAAAGTAGAGCGAGATTCGGCAGATCGCTGCCGCCACCATGGATCCAGTGCTGTAAGTGATGGCCTGACGTCCAGCTCACCGGCCGCTCGCAACCCGGCCAGACGCAATGCTGGTCGCGGGCATTCAGCGCCTTGCGCTGCGCTCCCGAGATCACCCGCTTGGCGCGGCCGACATCGATGACCATCGAGTCGGAGTCGAGCAGGATGCGGGTGACCGAGCAATCGCAAGCCAGCCGCTCAACAGCCTTGGCGGAGATGGGAAGCGAGAACTCGAGCTCAGCCGCGGGCGCGCCATCGAGCGCCTTCAGCGTCTCCAGCGAGGTGGTGACCTGGAGG
>DATCPU010000425.1:0-13658 GCA_036569925.1 Candidatus Dormiibacterota bacterium | reverse complement strand
TAGTGGCCCCTGACCGACGGCAGGTGCGCTGGTGGGCGATGCGGCCGGCGCAGAACCGCAAGCCGGCCACTTATCGCTGCCCGCTCTGCGGCAACCATCTACCCGCGCTCAGCGAGCACTTCCTGATCGCGCCCGAGGGCGACAGCGCGCAGCGACGCCACGCCCACACCGAGTGCGTCCTCGCTGCACGCAAGGCGGGACGCCTGCCGACCGAGGAGGAGTGGCGGCACACCCAACCGCGGCCGCCGTCGCTGTGGCGGCGGTTGCGCAGGAGGCTCTCGCGGTAAGCGCATTCGACTTTGAGCCCACCGGGGCAGGGTGAAAGTCGGATGCGGTTCAGGAAGAGACGACGAAACGTGCGCCGGCGCGTTCGAACCGGCCGAGGTTCGCCGTGCCGAGCGCGGTGCCGGGGGTCAGACAGCCGGCGCGTTCGGGGGTGCCTCCCCGCTCGGCGAGGAGCAGACCGACCTCGCCGAGCAGCTTGGCCGTGGTCAGGTACCCGGGATGGCCCTCCGCTTGAACATCGACTCGGATGTGGTGGCCACCGGAAGTGCGTGCATCTACCGCCAGATGCCACGACCACTCCTCGAGACGGTTGCCGGAGGGGCCGAAGCCGGAGGAAGGAAGGGCCTTGCGCATGGCGGCAGCTGAGCGGCGACGTACCGAGGGGCGGGCGCGGGTGAGCCCACGGAAACCCGCCTGCATCCCGGCGAGCGCCCCGGCCGCCGCGTAGCGCAAGAGCAGGCTGGCGGAACCGCCCGGGATTCCGACTCCCTCGCGATAGCGAAACGGCTTCTCGGCTTCTCCCCGCTCGGCGGCGAGGAGCGCGGCGGTCCGATGGATCACGGCGGGATTTATGAACGCGATCGGGGTCATCGGCGCGATCGCGTCGCCGCGAGCGTTGACGCGTGGGGCGAGACCGACCGGACTGCGTCGCCGAACGGCCTCCGCAACCAGGGGGTCGGGAATCAGCGCGGCCGGATCGGCGATCTCCTTCGCGCCATGCCCGCCGAGCGCCTCGGCCATGCTCTGCAGCGTCCCGCCGGAGATCAGGTCGGCGAGGCCGAGGCGGCCCGACGGCTGCTGGAGAACCACGTCGACGTCGGCCTCAGCGAGACCTTCATCCCACCTCTCCCGCGCGGTCTCGGCAGCGAGCAGTACCGCCAGGTCGGGTGGCAGCGCCTCGAAGCCGCTGACCTGGACGATCTTCGCCCCGGCCGCCGCGGCGCGGTCGTGGAAGGCGTCGATCATCTGCCGCACGAAGGGGATCTCCCCGGTCAGGTCGACGTAGTGGGAGCCGTTGGCCACGCAGGCCTCGATCACCGGTTCGCCGTAGAGGGTGTAGGGGCCGACGAGGTCGAGGACGACCCGGGTGCGGGACGCCATCGCCGCCAGCGAGGCCGGGTCGTCGACGTCGGCCGCGATGGTCTCGGGCGCCGAGACCCCGATCTCGCTGAGCACGCGCTCCAGCTTGGCGGGGTCGCGCCCGGCGACCGCCCAGCTCGCCCCCACCTCATCGGCACGTTCGGCGAGGTAAGCGGCGACGCGGCGGCCGGTGACACCGCCGGCGCCGAAGACGACGACGGAGAGATCCTTCTCGCTCATCAGGGGCCCTCGACCCGCGCCTTGAGCTCGCCCGGGCGGGCGTTGACCAGAACCGCCCGGGCGGCGGCCTCGACCGGCCCGCGGATGAGCATGCCGAGCATCCGCCCGGGGTCGCCGTCCAGCGAGTAGGTCGCCCGGGTTCGTCCACCGCCGAGATCCTCGAGCTGCCACGATCCCTCGACCGACTTGAGGTCGCCCTTCTCCTGGGTCCAGGAGAGGCGCGTGGGCGGCTCGTAGCTGAACCGCACCTGCGTCTTCACCTGCCTGACCTTGATGTCGCTGACACTCTCGACCAGCGTCGGGCGCCCCTCGTCGTCGTGCTCCAGCGCCGTGATCGCCTCCAGCCCACCCTGCCAGTCCGGAGCGGTGAGCACGTCCTCGACCACTGCCCAGACCGCGTCGAGTGGAGCGTCGATCTCCGCACTGGCGGTGCCGCCCATGTGAGCCATCTAGACCACCTCCGGCTTTCGTCCTGACAGGAACTGGGCGAGACCGGTGACCTGCTGGTCGACCTCGACGAGGCCCCCGTCGATCAGTACCCGTTTCAACTCGTCGCGATCGAAGATCCGCACGCCGCTCAACCGGCGCACGACCCGACTGGTGGCACCGGCCGGCAGCGGGCCCCGGTTGCAGCTGGTCAGCAGCGCGACCCGGCCTCCCGGCGCGAGGACGCGAACGATCTCCGCCAGCGCCAGCATCGGCTCCTCGATCAGGTACAGGGCCGCAAAGCAGCAGACCGCGTCGAAGCTGCCGTCGCGAAACGGCAGAGCGCAGGCGTCGCCGCGCAGGTAGGCGACGTTGGCGCCCTCGGTGTCGCGGACCGCGACGCCCAGCATCGGCCCCGAGGCGTCGATGCCGACGACGAGGCCGTCGCTTGCGGCACGGGCGAAGTCGCGGCTGAAGTTGCCTGGGCCGCAGGCGACGTCGAGGACCCGGTCCCCGGGGTCGATCGAGAGCATCTCCAGCGCCATCCGGTGCTCCTCGTCGGTCCCCGGCCCGGTCAGTCCCATCAGCAGGCGACCACCCAACGGTCGCCAGAAGCGCTGGTAGATCAGCGGCAGCGCCCGGCTCACCATCAGCCGCTGGCCTAAGTGCGTTCCGGTCGGGTCTTTCTGGCCCAGTAGGTCGAGGTAGCCACGTCGGACGTCGATTCCCTCACTTCGAAGGGGCGTGGAGAAGAGGTCCAGCGTCTGCGCAATCGCAGGCGCGAGATCGCGATGCTCCTCAGGAGCCAGGACGGGGTCGACCATCGCCCTTGAGGCTAACGACACTCAAACACTCAATATTGTGAATGAATGAATATTCGCTCAGATAAGGGGACCCGGTGAGCTGGAGCGTCGCTGACATTCCCGACCTGACGGGCCGCGCGGCGGTCGTCACCGGGGCCAACGGCGGCCTCGGCCTCGAGACCGCGAGGGCGCTTGCGGGGGCCGGGGCCACGGTCGTGATGGCGGCCCGCAACCAGGAGAAGGCTGCGGCGGCCGAGGCGAGCATCCGCCGAGGAGCGCCCGATGCGGCTCTGGAGGTCGTCGCCCTCGACCTCGGCTCGCTGGCGTCGGTGCACGCGGCCGCCGGGCAGATCCTCGCCAGCCACCAGACGATCGACATCCTCGTCAACAACGCCGGCGTGATGGGCATCACCGAACGCAAGACCGTCGACGGCTTCGAGATGCAGTTCGGCGTCGACCACCTCGGGCATTTCGCCCTCACCGCGCTGCTGGTGCCGGCGCTGTTGCGTGCGGACGCGGCCCGGATCGTCACGGTTACGAGCACCGCGCACCACATGGGCAGGGCGGTGGACCCCAACAATCCCCACCTGCGAGGGCGGTACGGGCCCTGGCGCGCCTACGGCCAGGCGAAGCTGGCGAACTTCCACTTCGGGCTCAGCCTGAACCAGCTACTCGAGGACTCCGGAGCCAGCGCGGCGAGCCTGATCGCCCATCCCGGCCTCTCCAACACCGACCTGCAGGCGGTCAGCGTCGCGGAGACCGGCGGCGGCCTCTCGCAGCGCTTCTTCCACGGACTCGCCGGCTCGACCGGCATGTCGCCGGCACAGGGAGCGCTCTCGCAGCTGCGGGCGGCGACCGATCCCGACGCCAAGGGCGGCGAGCTCTACGGTCCGCTCTTCGTCAACAACGGCCCACCGGTGCGCAAGCCGGTGTTGCGGCGACTCGGCATGAAGAGGGCGATCGACCGCCTCTGGGAGGTATCTGAGCGCGAGACCGGCCTGGAGCTCGAGCTCACCGGCAGCCATGTCGGCTGAGACAACCGTCAACGGCAGACTGGTCGGCATCTCGCCCGAGGCCTATCGACATCCGCTCGATCGGGCAGCAACGGCTGCGCTGCAGCGCATACCGCACTTCGACAGCGTCATGCGACGGCTCCTCGGGCTTGGCGTCGACCGCATTGCCCGTGCCGGCCTGATGGCAGGTGCGATACGACTGGGCGCAAACCAACTTCCCCAAGTCTGGCGGCTGCACGAGGCGGCGTTCAAAACCCTCGACATGGAGGAGGTGCCCGAGCTCTACCTCCAGGAGGACCCGACGATGAACGCAATGGCCGGCGGGACTCACCGGCCAAAGATCGTGATCAACTCTCGGCTGATCGACGTCCTGGATGAACCGGGCGTAAAGGCAATCCTCGGCCACGAGGCTGCCCACGTCCACTGCGACCATGTCCTCTACGGAACCGTGTTCGGCTATCTCGGCAAATTGGCGGCCGGGGCGATGCCAGCCGCACTTGCCGGTCTTCCCGTAATGGCAATCTCCCACGCCTTACTGGGTTGGTCGAGAGCAGCCGAGTTCAGCGCCGACCGCGGCGCCGCCCTTGCAACCGGGGATCCCGACTCCGTCTGCAGGGCGCTCATGGCGCTAACCGCTGGAACCGCGGCCCGGCACCTCAACCTCGACGCGTTCGTCGACCAAGGTCTGGAGTACGAGGCCGACGGCTCAAGAACGATTCGCCGCTTGGCGGACATGCAGTCCACGCATCCCTTGACCATCCAGCGTGTCCGAGCTCTCATGGACTGGGTTGGTCTGGGCGAATACGGACGACTGATCGCAGGCGACTACGTCAAGCGAGGCGAAGAGGACAGTTTCCGGCGCGAGGCCGACCAAGCGGCGCGCCGCTACGCAGAACAGCTTGACCGCGTGGCCCTCGATGCGGGCGAGTCGCTCACTGACATTGGCGACGAAATAGGCACCTGGCTCGAGAAGACCGACGCCACCGACATGGACGGCGAGTTAAGCGACGCCCTCTAAAGCATTCATCGGTACGGAACAGTGGGCCGAGGACCGGAATCGATCGCTACGTCGACGACTGCGATGCGAATAGCGTGGTGGCAGCGCCGACGAAGAGCAAAACTGCGCCCACGAAGCAAATGAGCGCGGCGGTCCCGACGCCGGCAATCAAAAGGATGGTTCCGATCATCGCTGCCGCCATCGCGAATGCCACGCGCAGAAACGCCTTCCTGGCACGACGTCCGCCCTCCGCGATGACGCGTGTCGTGAGACCGGCGGTCTGCTTCGCCACGTTCGAGGTCGTCTTCGCCGCGGCGGACCAGATCGGGCTCGAGAGGCCCCGGAAGGCAGCGTTGATCTCGTTGCGCGTCCGTGCGGCGCGCACCTGAGCCTCTGCGGCAACGAACTCGTCCGCGTCGATCCGGCGTTCGGCGTGGGCCTCCCTGAGCAGGCCGACCGCGTTGTCGCGGTCCTGCTCCGAAATCCGCTGCTCGGCCCGCGGTGAGTCCGCGGGAAGCGCAGGGAGATCCACAAAGACCTTTGCGACGTCGTCCGGCGTCCTGGACGCCTTCACGAGCTCGCGGCGCGCCGATGCCTCATTCGGTTTCAGGTGCCCCATCGATTCGTGCATGTCGAGACGCCGGATAGCGTCTTTGCGATCGGCCTCGGACGCACGGAGATGCCCTCCCTTGAGCTGACCGTCTCCGACGTCCAGGCCTTCGAATGCGACATCGAGCTGCCGCCGATCGATCGCCAGCCGAATCTTCCGCAGCCGCAGCTGGAGCTCCTCGTCGCCCCTGATGAACCCTTCGACCGCGAGCTGTTCGGCGCGCGCTTCGGCGCGCTGGCGATCGAGGTCGGAAACGCGAGCGTCGCCGGGTGACTTCCGGATTCGATCGAGCATGCGCCGGTACCCTACCGTCCCAATCTTTGGGTACCAGTCTGAGGATCTAGGTTGCCGGCAGTCGGCCGCAGCTGCCGGCGGGCTGAGATGGGCGGTACTGGGCTCGAACCAGTGACCCCCTCCTTGTAAGACGCTCTGACTGATTGTAGGAGAACGGCTGGAACCTGCCTGCGTGCAGGGGATTCGCGCGATTAGTCGGGACTGGGTTTCGGGCCGAATGTGCGCGGATAGACGCTGATTTGGTCCGTTTCGGGCACTCGTGGGCACGAGTGCCCAACGCTCCGGCGAGGGAGCAAACAAGGGGTTGGCGGTTCGAGCCCGTCACCGCCATCCCTGAAGTCGGGGCTCCTTGCTCCGCGCCTGAAGAGTAGAGAAATGCCTCGGCTCAGATCTGCGCGTACGGGCGGCTGACAGGAGTCCGTAGATCAAAGCTCCTTTGGGATTCCGACGGACCCCAGATCTCTCGGCTCGAGCTTGTGGCTGCCCCCGGGATACCGCCGGCTGACCCGGCGAAGCTCCCGCTGACCGTCAGTTGACCGGAGCCAGTTTGAGATTCGCTCGACGTCAGACTCCTTGGCGGGATAGATGCCGAAGAGGTTATTGGACGGGATCGCCCCAATGGCATTCGTCACCACCCGAAACTCGCCCTTTGAAAGCGGGGCGATCAAAATCGGCGGTGGTGCCGACGGTGAAAGTGAGTACCACAGCGGGCGCTTCGAGGGAAGGAACCGATCCTTGACCGAGCCTTCGAATCCCTGCACGTAGCTCTTCAACTCGCCGCTGAGTTCTGTGGCAGGGGGAATCGCCAACAGCCAGCGGCGGCCCCTACTTCCGTTCAGGCGGCGATGGGCTTCACGATCAAGGCAGTCTCCGTCAAACCCTCGCAGCGACTGAATCCCCTCGACACACACTGAGTCGGGAAGGCGGGCGGCGGTCTCATCGTCAAGAAAGAACATGTGATTCGCCCCGGTAGCGATTCCCCTGCGGACTCTCGCGAGACTCGCGAGAGGGACCGAATCGGCTACCGGAGCCTCGGACTCTGCAGCAAACCAGCTCCGTGGTTCGGGCTCCTCCCGGCTAAGACTCCAGCTGGCGGTCGCCCGCACCTCGGTCTCCGCAAGTTCGACGCTGGCAAGCTGGAGAGGACCGGGGTTTGCTTGAGCCTGACCAATCGAAATGATCGCCGCCTGCACTGAATGGCCGGTGAATAGTCGCTCGGCGGCGGGCCACTGCTCAACGGCGATTGGTCGACTTGACCTCCACATCTCTTTGCGCAGCCCGAGGCTAGCTCGCGTGTAGCTAAAGGAGCCGGGCAGGAGCATGCAGGAGACGTCGTCGGGTCGCATGTGACGTAAAGTCATGGCCTGGATCAGCGTTGCGAGGTTTGCGTGTCCGTTGTCGATAATTCCGCCTGCCAGGTCAATTGCCCGGCGCCGCTCTTCTAACGGCAGCTGTTGGACGCGCGTGTAGGGCGGATTACCAAGGGCCGCGATCGGCCCCTCGCACTCGGTGTAGATCTCGCGGAACAGGTCGAGATAGTTGCCGAAGCGCAGATCGATTCGCTTGTAGATCTCCGCTCGCTCGGGATCAGCATCGATCTCAAAGGCAATCCGCGTGGCGAGCAGACCTAAGGTCACGGGATTGACATCGACCGCGACGGTCGTTGACTGCGGCCAGCGCCTAGCTGCGGCGATCGAAAAGGCGCCAACTCCTGCTCCGGGATCAATGATGATGGCTCGCTCGCCAGCTAGCCCACGGTCGACCAGATCGATCATGTGGTCAACCACGGGCTTCGGCGTAAATACCGTGCCCAACCGCCGTCGGCTCCTTGCCGAGATGCAGGCGTTATAGAGGGCGGCCAATACGTCCTCTCCAGCGCCGAGTTCAAGCCCGACTTCCTCAACCAGCGCTGCAGGCGGAGTCGGCGCTGCAAACGCCCAGGCCCTACAAACAGCTGGCCAGCGGTCGACCTGCCCACGGCCAATCTCGGCGGCGAAACCGCCGAGAGCGCCCAGAAAGTGGAGCTCAGCCGAGGTCGCCCCCGAGACCTCAGGCGCTACGGTGGTCCCGAGACCTGTGGCCCAGGTCCGGAAGGCCCTCCTAAGGCCGGCAAACGTCTTGATCTTCTCACGGGCGCGAGCCATGGGCGTCGAAAGCTACAACGTTTGTATGCCAAGACATCCTAGACGGTCCCTACCGAGTATCTGTAGAAATCTTCTAGCTGTATCTTTCTTATACGTATAACGGTAGGATCACGAAAGTGTAGCTAGAGATTGGAGTAGCGGTGCTTTCAACCAAAACCTTGCAGAATTCGATTGAGGAAGCGGCCCAAGCGGTCCGGACACGGGAGACCGAGCTGAATCGTGCCCAAAGTGCCTTGGCTGAAGCCGAGCGCGAGCTACGTCTGCTTGCCGAGCTAGCGGAGCTAAGAGGGGTCGAGATTCCCGCAGCGGCGAAGGGGCCACATGAAAAGCCCTCGCCAGCGCCGAACCTGGCGAGCGGCACCCGCAAGGCTCCTTCACGGGGTCGAGCCGCATTGCTTGACACCGTGATCGAGATCCTCAGCAACGCTGGAGAGCCCATGCAGATCCAAGCGTTGATGGCCGCGGTCAAGGAGCGCGACATCCGAATTCCAGGGAAAGGCAGCCAGGCAAACCTGATCGCGGTTATCAGTCGTGACACTCGGATCGTACGCCCTCAGCGCGGCTATTACGGACTCACCGATTGGGGTTTGGTTGATAGCCGGTCAGCCAGTCGTCCAAAACGTCGTCGGCGACAAGTCGGAGCAGGTAGATGAGCCGGG
This sequence comes from Candidatus Dormiibacterota bacterium, assembly GCA_036569925.1. Taxonomy (GTDB): domain Bacteria; phylum Chloroflexota; class Dormibacteria; order Dormibacterales; family Dormibacteraceae; genus Palsa-872. The sequence continues at coordinate 5,107 of DATCPU010000425.1, read as the reverse complement.
ACGACCTTTCCGAAATCTCAAAGGACGACCTGGTCCTAGCAACGCTGGCCGCGCTCGGTGGCGAGTCCACCGAGGTCAACGAGCGCGATCTCTTTCTCGCCTGCTGGCACGCATTCCCGGCGACGATGCGCTGGGTCGATACGGCGTTGCCCAATCCCGATACCTTCACCGCCTCACTGCGGCGCCTTGATCAGCGCGACTACATCGTGCGTATTGGGAAACAGAAACGCCAAAAACGCCGACGTCGTCCGTCAACTCGTCGCAAAACGATCCTCGACGCGCCAGGTAAGGCCGGCGTCGTGAAAGCACGGATTGCTGAGGGCGGACTGGCGGCTGCCGGCCTTGAGGCAGCCACCGTCGCCGCGGTCGCCAGGCTGCTCCCCGATCAGGGTTCCAAAGAAATAGCCGATCCCCACGCCATCGCAATTTGCGTCGGAGTTCGCGCGCAGAGCGGCCAGCGCCTCGATGAGGGCGGACTGGTGGAGCTCGCCTTCCACCGGTTTCCCGATCACTTCGCCTACTCCGAGCGGCCCGAGTTTCCAGATCTCGAACGGATACGCAAGGCAGTGCAAGCGGCGCGCGCGGAGGGCCTGATCGGCAAGGGGTTCGCGCTTACCGAGAAAGGCAGAGCAGTGGCTGACGACGGCGTCGCTCGCGGCGACATCAACCTCGCCAGCTCACATGCGCCAATTCCTGGCGAGCTCAGGGCTGCCGATCGCATTGAAAGGGCGGATGCCTATCAAGCGTATAGCCGTAACGGGACGCTCGTTAAGGCAAAGCCAGATGAGCTCTACCGGGCCTTGCGGGTGCCCCCAACCGCAGACCCCAAACCTGTTGCCGATGCACTTCGCTCGCGCGTAAGGGGGCTGCGGCGGATCAATAAGAGCGAGGTTGCGGACTACTTGATTGCTGTTGCAGCCAAACATAACCCAGACGCACTCGAGTTGGTCAGGGACGAGCTCGAGCCTCAGCAGGTAGCTATCCCGGGGGACGAGAGTTGACGGAGCAAATGAGAGAGCCGGTGGTTGAAGAGCTCGAGTACGAGGGCCGCTATTTCACCGAGAGCGCCAAAAGTGCGATCGAAAGCGCAATCCAGATTGTCGAGGAGGCAATCTCCAACGAGGACGAAGCCATCCGTGAACGGGCCGAGCGCGAGGGTGGTCCGAATCAAGGCGAGATCATCGTCGCCTATGAGCCCGATCGCAAGGAGCTGACCGTAGCCGGAAATGGAGTTGGCATGACCAGTGATCGCATGCGACAGCGGCTGCGAACCGTTGGTGGCGATCCCGAGGCTGGCGCCAAACGGAGCTACTTCAACCGTGGCATTCGAGACGTCTTCCTTGCCATGGGAGGCGGCGGAGTAACCAGCATCAGCAAGAACTCAGCAGGTGAGGAAGTTCTGTCGAGCTGCACGTTCCTGATCGACGACAGCGGGAAGATGGTGATGCGGACCGACGTCATCGACGCGGTCCCGAGCGACGAGACCCGCGAGCAGCTCGGGCTGGAAAAGACTGGGACCCGAGTCCGAGTTCCGGTGCGCCGGCTGGAGAAAAATCGGCCGAAACAGTTTCGGTTCAGCGAGCTGGAGCGGCAGATTAGGGACTGCGTTGGCATACGGCCGGTAGTGGCTGACGCGGCACGTCAGATCACCCTCGCCTACGCAGACGCGCCGCCACGGCGGCTTCAGTTCGACTACCCCGAGGCCGAGGATCTGATCGTTGAAAAGGACATCGAGGTCGCCGGCATGCAAGGAACGCTCTGGGCGAAGCTTGCTCCGAAAGCGATTAAACGAGCACGCAGCCGGCGCGCCTGGATTTCGGGCATCTTGATCCGCGGCGAGCGGTCGGCCTACGAGATTGCGAGAGATAGTCGACTCGCGAAATTTCCGGCGATGGAGCGAGTGATCGGCGAGTTGCGCCTCGACGGAATCGAGAACCTCCAACGCGAGGCTGATGAAGACGCCCAACTGCTCTACAAAACCGACCGTTCAGGCCTAAATATCGAGCACCCGGTAGTGGAAGCCGCCTACGACCTGCTCGTAGCCGAACTTGAGCCTCTGGTCGCCGACCTCGATGCTAGTCAACCCGAAACCAAGACGAACGCCGACGTTAGACGTGATTTGCAGAAGCTGGCACGCGAGATCAACTCCGTTATTGACGGTGCAATCGCGGTCGGTCCGGAAGACAGCGACGCCGCACCCTCCGACGATCCCGATTCAGAGTCGGGTGAACCAGTACCCGATGGTCCTGATGAGCCACCCGATCGAGAGCTAGAGCAACCGATTGAGTTTCCTGTCTCTTACGCGATGGCCTACGCGGGCGAGGGCAAGTCGGTCAAGGTTTGGTTCGCGAGTGATCGAATTCCTCCCGGATCGACGGTTGAAGTCAAGAGTGCTCCAAACGAGTACATCAGCGCAGCAATGCTCTCGGCGGAAACGGTGCCCCCACCGGCTGCTGACGGGGTCGCGGAGCTCTCTATTCGAGTGACCGGTGGCAACTCGGAGGGCCGCTACGAGCTATGGGTTCGTAGCGGCGAGCATCAGGCGATGCTCCCCGTCCACGTTCGCTTCCGTCGGGCAAGCGGCTTTATCAGCAACATTGTTCTCGCCGACGAAGATTGGCCTTCGGGGAGCGCGATCTGGGATCCCTCTTCGGGCGTCGTCAGTGTCAAGGTCGGCCGGCCGGAGTTCAAACAAGTTGCCTTGAAAGCGGCTCAAAACGGACATAAAGACCCCTTCAGGGATCCGCTTTATCGCCAGCTGGTGGTCGAGAGTGTGCGTGAGGCTGCGCTCTGGGAAGCGGCGAAACAGAAGGCCGAAATCGAATGGGATGAACTCACGGCTGAGGATCGGCGTGATGGGCGGACCTTCCAACGGGAGACCCAGTTCATCTTTCAGGAGTTTGACTACAAGCTGCGAGCCAAGTTGCATAAGGCATTCGCGCGCGACTGATGTCGATTGCTGTGTTAGCCGAACAGGCGCCGCCACGCGATCATCGAGATAGGTTTGCAGTGGATCAACGTATCGAGAAAATGCATACCCTCTACCGAGCAGGCAGCTCGTTGCGAGCGGTTGGAACAGAGTTTGGCATTAGCGCTGAGCGGGTCCGCCAGCTCTTTCGCGACAACGGTTTGCGAACCCGGAGTCGCAATGAACAACGGGTCTTGCTGAAGGACGAGCGCGAGAAGCAGAAGGGGGCAGAAACCGGGAAGGACGACAAGACTCCCCGGCAGCCTTCTGCCTGGATCGAAAAGAAATACACCGACGAAGAGCTCCTCGAGGTCCTGCGGGAGACGAGTGAGGCGTTGGGCGGAGTCCTCACGACCCACGCCTACAACCAGTACGCCGAGGGCCGCGCCTTTCCCGACGGGCGACCATGGCCTTCACATCAGACCCATTTTCACCGGTTTGGCTCCTGGCGCCGGTCGCTCCTCTCCGCTGGCCTCGCTGCGAATCCCAGTTCGGCGATCTCGGGCCAACGAATCTTCGACCGAGGTCAGTGCATCGACGCCATCCGCCATGTAGGGCGCGAGCTCGATGGCCCGCCGAGCCTGAAGCAATACGAAACGCTTGCTCGCAAATCGAATGGGGGCCTGCCGAGTGCCGCGACGGTGCGAAATCGCTGTGGCTCGTGGAGTGAAGCGTTGCGGCTCGCTTTTAATCCCTAGATCGCGGCGACCTCAAAGTGGGGCGCCGTGGAATCGGATTCGAACACAGGATTAAAGGGGTCGCCACCACCTTGAGTCGCTTTCTTCAATGCATGGCATCGTCAACGGCCTATCCGACAGCGACCACGGGCAGGCCAGCCTGCGACGCTCGCTCAACGAAGCGGCCGTCCCCGCTGAGCACGGTGCCGCCGAGCTGTACAGCCAACGCAGCGTAAGCAGCGTCGTAGGCGGTCAGCGAGTGGGCGATCGCGAGCGAGAGCGCGGGTGGGACGAGTTTTCCGTCCAGGGGGTGCTGATCCAAGTCCTCAAGCGTCGACAGTGCGGTGATCGCGGCCATCGCGGAGTCGCGATCAAGCTCGCCTCGGCCAACCCGCTTCCAAAACGCATTGGCGCACTCGATCAGCAGAAGATCGGGTGCGTGGAGGTCGTCGCCCGCTTCTCGGGAGCGGAGCAGAGCCGCCCGTGCCGGTACTGAGAGCGGCTCCTCGATGTAAAGCGCCACCATGACGCTGGCGTCGACGACGATCGCGGCCATCAGGCCTAGCGCTCGCGGTCTTCGCGGATCAGCTCGGCGGCCGTGGGAGAACCAGGGGGAAGGGAGTGCTGAGCCCGAATCCGATCGGCACCCTGAAGGAGCTGCTCCAGCGAGACTCCGTGGGAGGGTGAAAGACTGCGGCGCAACAGCTCGATCGTCTCCGCCCCAAGCGAGCGCCTAGCCGAGGCTGCCTCGCGGCGCAGCCGCTCGTAGAGCTCGGAAGGAACGCCTCTTACGTAGAGAGTAGGCATCGCTTGCAAAATGCTAGCAGCCTGACGGAGGGGCTCTGATTCCTATCGTCACCCGCGATCCGGTCGGCCCACGGAAAGGTAGAGACATTCCGCCAGCGCGCTCTTCCATACGCCGCGGCGCATCCGGTAGAGCAGGTGCCCAACCAGCCAGAGCGCGATGCCGAGCGCGACGAGGAGGAATCCGTCGGCGTCGCCAGTGCTGGCGAGCCCTACCGAACCGGCGACGATGAATAGGGCACCTGCCCATCGCGCCAGCAGGCTGCAGAAGAGCCAGATGCCGGCCGCTACGAGGATCGCAGCTCCGATTGCCGAGGTCATGATCCTGCCTCCTCGGCCGCCAACGACTCGATTGTCATCGCCTCCACGTCCTCGCCCTGGACCAGTGCCTTCAGGCGCGCGCGCTCGTCCTTGCCGCGGCGCATCAGGTGGGTGTAGACGCGCAGGGTGAAGGCCGGGTGGGCGTGGCCGAGCTGAGCCATCACCGAGGCGGGGTCCTCACCGGTGGCGACCAGGATCGAGGCGAAGGTGTGGCGCAGCTTGTGGGTCGTGAGTCCGCGTGGGAGCGAGGGCTGCCCGCGCTTTGCCAGCAGCTCGTCGGCCCGCTTGATCGCCAGGCCGAGGGTGCGGCTTCGCAGGTTGTGGCGGTCGCAGCGCC
>DATCPU010000424.1:0-1729 GCA_036569925.1 Candidatus Dormiibacterota bacterium | reverse complement strand
GCTGGTGCACAAGCTCGATGCCTTCACCGACCGTCACCGCGCGGCGCAGCAGCTGGTACGCCCCTCTGTGCCAACGATGGGGAGACATCTACCCCCCGGGAGTTTAGCCTTGAGGGCGTAGGAGCATCGTCTCGTGGTAATGCCGAACATGCTGACAGAGTCCTCCACGGAAACCGGCCCGGGAACGGAGGAAGGTCGCAGGCCAACGATTGTTCCCGGCCCGGTTGCTGCGTCGCCCGAATTGACGGATCGGCCCCGCCGCCGGAGCTTTACGGCCCAGGCCAAGCTGCGCATCCTGGCCGATATCGATCGTGTTGCTGGCACTGGCGGGATCGGTGCGATCCTGCGACGCGAAGGCCTGTATTCATCGGCCCTTTCGGATTGGCGGCGACAGCGTGATGCCGGGGCCCTTGGGGCGCTGACCCCGAGCAAGCGAGGGCCCAAACCGCCGCCGCCCAACCCGCTGGCCACCGAGCTGGCCAGCGCCCGGCGGGACAACATCCGGCTGCAGCAGCGCCTGGACCGCGCCGAGGCGATTATCGAACTTCAAAAAAAAGTTGCAGAACTCCTGGGAATCCCCCCAGCGGCGAGCGACGCAGAGCCCTGATGGAGGCCGTCGTTGCTCTGGCGCCGGCGAGCGGCCTCAATGCCGCTGCCTGTGCTGCGCTCGGGATTTCACGCGCCAGCGTTCATCGTCACCGTGTCCGCTGGAAGCGGTCGTGTGCACCCGCACGCCGACGCCCGAAGCCGAAACGAGCCCTGACCACCGAACAACGGCTGGTGGTGCGCGACCTGTTGCGCGAACCGCCCTTCGTCGACCTCGCTCCGGCGGAAATCTACGCCAGCTTGCTCGACCAGGGCACCTACCACTGCTCGATCCGCACCATGTATCGGATCCTCGGGGAGCATGACGAAATCCGAGAACGCCGCCGCCAACTTCGCCACCCCGTCTACCAGAAGCCGGAATTGCTCGCCGAAGGCCCCAACCAAGTCTGGTCCTGGGACATCACCAAGCTGATGGGGCCAGCCAAATGGACCTACTTCTACCTTTACGTGATCATCGATATCTTCAGCCGGAGGGTCGTCGGCTGGTATGTCGCCGACACCGAAAGTGCCAGCCTGTTCAAGGTGCTGTTCGAGGACGCCCTCGCCAAGCATCTTGTTTCGCCCAACCAGTTGACCTTGCACGCCGACCGTGGCCCTTCCATGAAGGCCAAGGCCACCGCCCTGATGCTCGCCGATCTCGGCGTCACCAAATCACACAGCCGGCCCTACACCTCCAACGACAACCCGTTCTCGGAAAGCCACTTCAAGACCCTCAAATACCAGCCTCAATTCCCCAAGCGTTTCGGCTGCATCGAGGACGCCAAGGCATTCTGCCGGTGCTTTTTCGACTGGTACAATCGGGATCACCATCATGCCGGCCTCGGCCTGACGACGCCCGACCAGGTCCATTACGGCCAAGTCGATGCGATCCACGCAGCGCGCCAGGAAACCCTCGATCGTGCCTTCCGCGCCAACCCGGAGCGCTTCGTCAGAAAAGCGCCACAACCACCCCCAAAACCGACCGCGACATGGATCAATCCACCGACAGAACCGCTGAAAATCCGAGCTTAAATTAGCAACCCGGCTGTCTCACAATCGTTGACACGTTCCGTGGGCCGTCGCGGCGGCTTGGTCTAGGTCCGTCCACGTCGTCGCATCATTGCTGCGGGCGTGCCGGTAGGGG
>DATCPU010000423.1:0-5695 GCA_036569925.1 Candidatus Dormiibacterota bacterium | reverse complement strand
CCCTGTGGCCGGCGCCGCTTTCAAGACCGCGCTCGAGTCGCTGGCCAGGCGGCTGGGTCCTGACGACGAGCGCAGCCACAAGCAGCGGATGGCCGACTCGCTCGGCGAGCTGGTGCATCACGCCATGGACGAGGGCCGGCTCCCTCGCCGCAACGGCGTCCGGCCGCACCTCAATCTGACCACCACGCTGGGGGGCATCAAGAACGAGCTTGGGGTTCCGCCGGCTGACCTCGAGCTCTCGCTGCCGATCTCGACCCGGACGCTGGAGCGCATCGCTTGCGACTCGACGATTTCTCGGGTGTTGCTGGCTGACTCCATGGTCATCGATGTCGGCCGGGCGACGCGGGTGGTCTCGGCGCCGACGCGCCGAGCCTTGCGAGCTCGAGATCACGGCTGCCGATGGCCCGGTTGCGACCGCAAGGTCGATTGGTCGCATCCGCATCACATAGTTGCCTGGGCGAGAGGCGGTCCGACCCACCTTTCCAATCTTGTCTTGCTCTGTCAATTTCACCATCGGCTGGTGCATGAGGGTGAGTGGCAGGTGGTGCAAGTTGGTCGAGAGTTTCGGTTCGTGCCGCCCGATCGCGTGGTCTTTCGTCGGGCGCGCACCCGCGGTTTGCGCTGGGCGGCCTAGAGATCTAAACGAATCGCGGAGCTCTGTCCATCAGTCGACTGGAATCAGCTCAAACGCCGCTTGTTCACCCGGGGTAAGTGGTTCGGTTTCTGCAGACGGCTTGACGAAGCTGCCGTATTTCGGTCCGTACAGTTTCGATGAATGTCGGGCCTCTGCCGGGTCCGTGATGTGCCGGCTCTTGAAGGCCACCACCTTGCCGTCCAGCTGGAGTTTGCCTTCGGGTCGCTCCAGCAGGTTTTTCGGCCAGTGGCGCTTCAGTCCCTGTCCTGAGCGGATGTATACCTTCTTACCGTCGGTGACGATCCAGATCGTAACGCTCGACTCTTTGCCCGTCTTGCGACCGTAGGTCATCAGCTGCACTTCCTTCTCTTTTGCCACCAGGTCCAGGACGTTTGTGGGAAATTGCTTCATGAAGCATTGAACTGACGTCCGGGTCGGCCTTGTTCCGCCGAGCTACCCCGCCGCCGCCTCTCGCCGTCTCCTCGCCGCCGGCGCCCACAGGCTTTCCAGGTCGTAATACGACCGCTCTCCTGGTAGGAACACGTGGGCCAGGACTGAGTCGAAGTCCAGCAGGATCCACGTCGCGTCCTCGTAGCCATCGACTGCCAGTGGTTTCAGGTCCTTCTCTTTCGCCGCGTCGACCATGCCGTCTGCGATTGCTTTCACCTGCCGGTCCGTTTCGCCCTCGCACACCACGAAGTAGTCCGCGATCGTGGTTTTGTCGCGCACATCGATGACGACAGGCTTCCACGCCTTCTTGTCGGCTGCCGCACCACGCAGCAGCTTCGCCAGCTGCAGGGGTGTCGTGCGGGCGGCCTTCAACTTCTCGATTATCCCGCGTACAGCCGATGCTCTGCGATGAACCTCTCGACTGCCTTTGGCACCTTGCCCGTGATCGGTTCGCCCGCAGCGACAGCCTTGCGTATTTCGCTGGCGGAAACCGCTGGGGTTGTCGTGAGGCACAGGACAACCTTTGCCGCATCGAGGCCGACCCCTTTCAGGTCCTCCTCGCGTGGCGCCGGCCCGCCGGGACGCGCCACCACCACAACCGTCGCCAGCTCAAGCACCTTGTCCGGCTCGTGCCACGTCGAGAACAGCTTTGCCGCATCCCACCCCAGGATCAAGAACAGCTCGTCGTCGGGTTGTTGTTTTTGTAACTGCGCCAGCGTGTCCACCGTGTAGGACGGGCCCTCGCGTTTCAACTCGATATCCGACACCTCGAATCGCGGTTCGCCCTCGATCCCGAGGCTGCACATCTCGATTCGCTGTTGTGATGAGGCTATCGCTGGTGGCCGGTGCGGTGGAAGCGCCGCCGGAATGAACAAAACGCGGTCGAGCTCCGCGCAATCGATGGCCGCATCCGCGCCGGCGAGGTGCCCGAAATGAAACGGGTCGAACGTGCCGCCCAGCAGTCCGATCTTGCTCATGGTTGGTACTCGAACTCCGCATCGCCGATTCGCACGGTGTCTCCTGTTCGAACCCCCGCCGCCTCGAGTGCTGCGTTGACCCCGATCTTGTCGAGCTCCGTCTGGAACCTCGCCAGGCCGCCCGAGGAGTCGAGATCCGTTCGCTCCACCAATCGCTCCACCCGGTCGCCTCTGACGACGAACCCCCATCCCGTTTTTTCGACGGCCAGCTCCGACCGACCTGCGACCAGAAGCTTCTTGATGCGCACCGGGCCCTGCGGTTTCACCTCTGGCGCGCTCGCCAGCGTCGTCACCATCGCATCGATCAGCTCCTCAAGGCCTTCTCCCGAAAGGGCCGACACGAAATAGATAGGACCCTTGCGTCGCGACCTCTTTCGTAAATTTCGCGCCTGGTCCATGTCGACCTTGTTGATTGCCACGACATACGGCCGCGTCGCCAGGTCGGGCGAAAACTGCTCCACCTCCTCCTGCACCATCTCCAGATCCTTCCACGGGTTGGGCGACGTGCCGTCGATCACGTACACCAGGATCTTCGTGCGCTCCACATGCCGCAAGAACCTGAGCCCAAGACCGACACCGCGCGATGCCCCCTCGATTAGGCCTGGGATGTCGGCGATGACAATTCTGCCGCCCCTTGACTCGGCGACGCCCAGCTGAGGGTCCAGGGTGGTGAACGGGTAGGCTGCCACCTTCGGCTTCGCCGCCGTGAGCGAGGCGAGCAGCGAAGACTTGCCCGCGTTCGGCGGTCCCACCAGGCCCACCTCGGCGATCAGCTTCAAGTCCAGCGTGACCGCCAGCTCCTCACCCTTGAGCCCCGGCTCCGCGTAGTCCGGCGCGTGCCGCGTCGAGCTCTTGAAGTGCACGTTGCCCCGGCCCCCGCTCCCGCCGCGCGCGATCACCGCCTTGGCGCCCGGATGCTCGAGGTCGGCGATCACCGCTCCATCCGGATCGATGGCGACCGTGCCCACGGGGACGTCGAGGGTTATGTCCTTGCCGTTACGCCCGGTCTTGCGGCCGCCCGCGCCGTTGACCCCTGGCTCGGCTTGCCACCTCAGCTTCTGTTTGTAGCGAGACAGATCCGAGACGCTGGTCGTCGCTTTCATCCACACCGATCCTCCCCGTCCGCCGTCTCCCCCATCGGGACCGCCACGCGGGGTGAAAGGCTCGCGGCGAAAAGAGGCAGAGCCACGTCCGCCCTGGCCGGCCCGAATGTTTACGCGGGCCGAGTCGACAAAGGTGCGCGAACGACCTCTATTCGGCGACGATGTTGACCCGCCGGCCGTCCTTGCCCACGCGCACGTACTTGACTTCGCCTGGAGCGAGCGCGAACAGGGTGTGGTCGCGACCGATACCCACGCCGTCGCCCGGCGCGATCTTGCTCCCACGCTGGCGAACCAGGATGGTGCCCGCGTTCACGGTCTGACCTGCGTAGATCTTCACGCCGAGCATCTTCGGCTTGGAGTCGCGCCCGTTGCGGGACGACCCGCCGCCCTTCTTGTGCGCCATTACTTGGTCTCCTTGTCTGTCTTCGGTTTCCTGGGCGCGCGCTTGGCGGGCGCCTCGGCCTTGCCTGTGGCCGCCTCTTCCTTCTCATCCTTAGTGGCAGTTTCGGCTGATGCCTTCACCGGCTTGGCTTTCTTGTCTTCGGTCTTCTTCTCCGATCCGGTTGCCTCTTTCAAGCCGCCGACGGCCAGGATCTCGATCGCGGTCAGGTCGGCGCGGCCGCCTCGGTGAACTCGAACTCGTTTCTTGGACTTGTAGCGGAGGGTCTCGATCCGCGGCCCGCGCCGGTGGGCCAGGATCTTGACGTCGATGTCGATCCCGTCGATGCCGGGATTGCCCACCTTGATGTCGGACCCGTCGCGCATGAGAAGGACCCGATCCAGCTTGATCGACGAGCCGGGCTCACCCGTCAAGCGATCGACCAGGATCTGGTCGCCCGGGGCTACCCGGTACTGCTTTCCGCCGCTGACGACGACAGCCGACAGCGAACCATCCGATTTGGGCACGAACGGGATTCTACCAAGGTCTTACTTCATGAGGAATGAGGTGATCACCACCAGCACGAGCAGGAGGAGTGCGTATGGCGCAACGGCCCGCCGGTACAGGCCGCGCGCCGTCTCGACGCCGCGCCGCAGCATCACGGCCCCGGCGGCGATGCCCAGAACAGCCACCGCCAGCGCGATGCCGAAGAAGCGCAGCAGGCCCAGGAGATCGTCCGCCGAGGGTGGAAAGAACAGAGTGGCGAACAGGCCGCAGTACGGAAACCAGCACATCGCCCGCACGGCGTCAAACCGTGGACGGGTGCGCCTCTCGCCGGGCGGCGTTAGCGGCCACAACCCGAGCAGTGCGGGCAGGCAGAGCAGGTAAAGGAACCCGCTTGCGACTTTGACCGGTAGGAGCGAGGAAACCAGGACGTTCCCCAGCACCTGTGGCCGCAGGCTCTCAGGCTGGACCGCCGGCCCCAGCACGGCGAGCAGCCAGCAGAACTGGATGACCAGCAGCAGTCCCGGCGCCGGCACCAGCTCCACGGTCAGAGCGAGCTCAACCCACAGGGTGAAGGCGAGCACCATGGCAGCGACGATCACGTTGCGCTCCTCGGACGGCACCGGGTTGAAAGGAGCCGCCAGCTGGACTGCGGCCAGCATCACAAACAGAGCCACTGTCGCGAGGACGGGCGAGCGCAGCTCCCGAGGCGTCGAGGGCCGCACCCACTGCCCTTTCGCCACCCGCGTCCACGCCACCTCCGCGGCGCCGCCAAAGATAGCGATCGTCAGCAGCCCTGGATAAAGGACGAGCGCCACAGCATGCGTCGCCAGCGCCGACAGGATCTGCGTCACAGGCGGGCCAGCGCGAGGAACGGTTGCGGGTAAAGCCCGATGACGACGTTGATCGCGAGCGCGATGCCAACACCCCACGCTTGGCGCCCGCGCGGCAGGCCGAGGCTGCGCCCAAGCCGTAGGGATGGAGGCAGCCACAGCAGCAGGCCCAGCCCGATCGCCAGCGCGAGCGGCCAGTAAAGCTCGGTCGCGCCGCGAAGCAGGAGTACGCGCGCCGCAAACCCCGCGAACGGAGCCGCGCCCGCGAGCATCGCGGCCGCCAGCAGGTTGATCGGCCTGTCGTTCGGCCGCTTCTCACGCAGGGATTGCCGCGACCACAGGTAAAGGGGCAACCGGCTGAGCACGATCCCGTACAGGAGCAGGATGGCGGCGCGCTCCCCGTCGGCGATCGCCATGCCGAGGCCGCACAGCACCAGCCCCCAATCCGCGATGAACGAGTAATGCCACGCGGCCGCACCGTTTTCCGTGCGCCAGGACGCGACGCTGCCCCACACGATGTTGAGGAGGCCGAGGCCGATCATCATTGCGCCCAGCGCGCCGCCTTCGGATGGGATCAGCTCGCGCGCCCGCGCCAGCACGGCAAGTGCGAGCACAGGGCCGATCAAAGCGATCCATGGAATCGGCGACGTGGCGGTCCGCTCCTTGGGGTCGAAATCGTGCATATACGGCAGCGTGCCTATGGCGGCTGAGAGTCCGGCTACGAGGCCCACCGCCGCAAAGCGCTGAAGAAACTGCGGCCCTTCGGCACGCGCGCATACGGCCGCCACGCTCAGCAGGACGACGGCGAGCACAGG
>DATCPU010000422.1:0-4215 GCA_036569925.1 Candidatus Dormiibacterota bacterium | reverse complement strand
CCCGGGTCGCCAGCCACTCAACGCGCTCCGGCCCCAACATCTCGCGGGTCCGCGCCGCCGCAGTCGCCAGGAAGATGCTCCGCTTCTGAAGTTTCTCCGGCTCTTCCGCCACCGCCTCGTCAGTGTTGCCCAGCACGCAAGGCCAGCCGAGCTCTCTGATGCGGTCGACCACCTCGACCGGATGCGGGCCGCCCAGCGCGAGGTCCCCGCCGAACAGGACTGAGTCCGGCCGAGCAGTCTCCAGATCGGCAAGGACGGCCTCGAGCGCAGGCAGGTTGCCATGGATGTCAGAGACGATCGCGATGCGCATCGTCGAGAACGCTACCGCAGCGATAGGCTCAGATTTCTGGACCGTGAAGCCCGGGCTCTGGGACCCCGGGCTCCGGGACCTCGGTTATCTGCGTGACGTCTGCATGCTGTCGAACGCGGCTCAGCGGGCCGGCCAGCACCGCGATCGTCGCGGTCATGCCGATCAAGCTGCCCATCACGATCGTTGCGGGTGCGCCGAAAGCGCCCGCCATGAAGCCGCCGCCCACGTTGGCGATGGGCTTGGCGCCCCAGAACACGGTGCGCATCGTCGCCGTCATGCGCCCCTGCAATCGGCTCGGCGTGACCGACTGGCGCAGGCTGACCTGGCTGACGTTGTAGATGGAGTCGCAGATACCGGCGAAAAATGTCAACCCTCCGAGGATCAGCACCGGCGATCCGAAGAGCGCCAGCGGCCAGGCCAAAAACGCCAGTCCCATGAGAACGTTGGTGAGGGCGAGGGAGTTGCCGACACCAAGTCTCCGCACGACGGTTCCCACCACCATTGCCCCCACGAGAGCTCCGGCGCCTCCAGCCCCAAAAACCAGGCCGACTAGGCCGGGGCTCAGATGGACGTTGCGGTAGACGAAAAGAAACAGCGCTGGATCCTGCAGATGAAATCCAATCCCGCCGATTGTCAGCATCAGGAGGAGGGCCCGCAGGATTGGATCGTGCAGCACCAGCCTCAGGCCTTCGCCGATCTCGGCAAGAACTCCCGACCGAGCCGCTGTGGGATGACGCGGGGCCTCCTCAGGCCGGCGGATCCAGATGATGCTGACGACCGACACGACGAATGAGACCGCGTCGGCAAACATCGCCTGGGCGGCGCCGAGCAGCTGGATCAGGACACCTCCGAGGCTTGGGCCGACCAGGCGCGATCCCGAGAACGTGACCTCGAGCTTCGTGTTGGCTTCGAGAAGCTCTTCCCTGCTGACGAGACTCGGGACGTAAGCCAGGTACGAGATGTCGAAGAGGACAGTGCCGATGCCGAGGACCAGCGCCACAGAATAGAGCTGGGCGAGGGTCAGCACGCCGAACGCCGCCGCAACGGGCACCGACAGGATGGCCAGCGCGCGCATGCCATCCGCTGCGATCATCATCGGCCGCCGCCGAAGGCGATCCGCGAACACTCCTGCGAACAGCGCAAGAACGGGGAACGCGATCTGCTGAGCAGCGGCGAGCAAACCAACCTGGGCCGCAGACGCATGCAGCTGCAGGATGGCAATCGTCGGCAGCGCGATGACTGTCACCTCGCTGCCGATCACGCTGATGGTCTGGCCGCCCCAGAGCTTCAGGAAATCTGCGTGTCGCCAAAGGCGGTTGCCGCCGAGCATTGCGCGTCAAACGTAGTCGTGTCGACTCGCTTGATGCCTGGCAGGTGGCCCTATAGTCCGCTGACATGTCAACGGACAAGACCCTGGCAACGTCGTCACGAAAGGCGTCAGGGTGGATGACTCTCCTGTGGTCTTCGGTCTTGCGTCCACCGTCGAGGCCTTCACCGTCTCTCACGTTTTCCGGTTCCTGCCGCTATACCTCGCCACGGTTCAGGTGCCCCCCGCGGAGATCCCGGCCTGGACCGGTTACCTCAACGCCGCATTCTTTCTGTTCGGCCTGCCACTGGTCCCTTTCTGGGGCGTCTGGTCCGAGCGGTACGGCCGCATCCCCATAATCGCGCGCAGCGCTTTCGTCGAGATGGTGGTCTTCGCAGTCCTCTGGTGGGCACAGAACCGATGGGAGGCGGCATTTGGGCTGCTCCTGGTCGGCTTCCAGCTCGGCAACACGGGCGTCATGCTCACGGCCCTTCGAGCGGTGACGCCGATGGGACGGGTGGGGCTTGCGATCTCACTGTTTGGCGTCAGCCCCTCGCTCGGGTTCGCGCTCGGTCCGACGGTGGGAGGATGGCTCGTCGACCATCACGTCCTCGACCTGCACAGTTTGTTCGCCCTCGACGCCGCAATGTCGTTTAGTGCCGGCGTCATTCTGCTCGCCTTCGCGCGGGAGGGCCCGCGACCGCCGGCGCCTGCCGGTTCGGCAGTCAGGCTTGCGATCGGAGCGCTGCGAAAGGCTCTTACCGGACGCACCACCCTGATCGTCTTCGGCGTGTTCGGCCTTGCCTACTTCGCGCAGCAGATCGCCAACCCATTTTTGCCGCTTCTTGTGATCCGGCTCATCGGGGGCACTACAGGCGCCGCCGGCCAGATCGGAATTGTCTTTGGAGCATCGGCCCTGCTCGGTGCGCTGCTGTCTCCGCTCGCGGGGCTGCCGGCGATCGCTACGGCTTTCGGCCGCTGCTGGCAGGAGCCTGCGTGCTTGCCGCCACCAGCCTCGCCGGCCTGGCGTTGGCGCCCAACCTCGCGTGGCTCACGGCCGGTGCCGTCGCACTGGGCGCCGCGACGGCGACCGCGATCTCGATGGTGTTCGCGCTTTTGGCCACCGCGGTCCCCGAGGAGCGTCGCGCCACCACGCTCAATCTGGTCTTGCTCCCGATTTACTTCTCGTCAATCGCGGGTGCCATTGTCGGAGCTGTGTTGGTGCGGAGAGGGCTGAATACCGTTCTGTTCACGGGAGCCGCGATCTCTGTGGTCGCGGCCTTGCTGACGACAAGGCTGCCTGGGCCGCAAAAGGCCACGCCTTGATCGCATCTGCCAGGATAAGAGCTGCCTCGACGGCTATGACTTGTAGCCGATGTCGAGCGGCACGCCCGATGGTTCGCGCGTAGAGTCGGTCATGAACCGCCGCGAGGCGGCACGCGTGTCACGCCAGATTGTTTAGCCCCGCAAGGGTCGCCCTATGGGCGAGGAGAGCTGCCATGTATGGAACCGTAGCCAAGATGAAGCTGAAGCCAGGCGCAGAGCAGAAGATGATGCAGGCGATGGAAGGGTCGCCGAGCGCGCAGGAGGGTCACGTCGCCACCTACGTGTTCAAGTCCGACGCCGACCCCAACGTGCATTTCGTCACCACGATCTTCGAGAGCAAAGACGCATACAAGAAGTTCTCTGACTCTCCGGAGCAGGACAAGCGCTTCCACCAGATGAGGGAGCTCCTCGCCGCCGACCCGGAGTGGCACGACGGAGAGGTCATCCATCACGAGACGAAGGTCGAAGCACACCGGCGCTAATAAGCTGATCCACCCTGTGCCGGTCGCCATTTGCGACCGGCCAGGGTCGTGCGATCGGATCAAGACTTCTCCAGAATTTATGCCGTGAAAGGGCTGCGCAGGGTCACACCTGGGGATGCATCCGCCGACACGTTGCAAACCTCTGGCATGGTCAGGCGTGCCGGGGTGTCCGCTTCGACTGTCGGAGCCAGCAAAATCTGGATGGGGGAGACGCACATGGCGCCCGGGACCGTGTCCGGCGCCCATCACCACGGTGAGAACGAGACCGGCATCTATGTCGTCGCGGGCAACCCTGTCTTCATCTACCTGGCGGACGGGGTCGAAGAGCGCATTGAGACCCATCCCGGCGACTACGTCTACGTGCCTCCGTTCGTGCCTCATATCGAATCGAACGAGCACGGCGCCGATGAGGCGGTGGTGATCATTGCGCGTTCGTCGCAGAAAGCGATAGTCGAGAACCTGAGCTCTCTCGACGCTTAGGCGTCGGCCGAGTGTCTACGATCCCGACCATCCCCTTCCCGCGAGGAAATACGCTCGTTTAGCCTGCTGAAGCAAGTGTTGTGGGCTCAGGACCGCGCATTTGCTATGTTTGACAGGTGGCGGGCGGGATCAGGATTGGGCAAGCGGCAGAGCTCCTGCGCGTGAGCCCCGACACCATGAGAAGACTGGTCGATGGCGGTCAGATCAAGACCGTCCGCTCGGCCGGCGGCCAGCGCCTGATCGACGGGGTCGCGCTTGCCGCCTACATGGCGGCGCAGCCGCGCGCCGATCTGCCACCGGTGGTCACAGAG
>DATCPU010000421.1:0-7532 GCA_036569925.1 Candidatus Dormiibacterota bacterium | reverse complement strand
CCCCGTGACCGGGCATCCGCACCGTCGCCCAACAGAACGCGCAGAGCAGCGCCAGCCCGACGGCAGGCGCCAGCCACGACCATCGCCTGATCCCACAGAGCGCCAGCGCAGCCTGCCCGATCGCCAGCGAGGCGCCGCATACCGCCAAAACCGCCGCATAGGTCGCGATCACAAGGCGGCGAGCCTAGACTCTTCCGCATGGCTCATGTCCCACCGGCCCGGCATCTCCTGCGCGCCAGGGACCTGGCTGACGCTCGCTACTTCGAGCCGCTTGGCGTCGATGACATGGCTCGCGCCGCCGGTCTCTCTCGCGCCCATTTCAGCCGCGAGTTCCGGCGCGCCTTCGGCGAGTCGCCGCACGCCTACCTGCTGACGCGCCGGCTCGAGCGCGCCGCCGCCCTGCTGCGCACCACCGACAACTCGGTGGCCGAGATCTGCCTCGCGGTCGGCCTGCAGAGCATCGGCTCCTTCACGACCAGCTTCAGCCGCACCTTCGGACAATCGCCGACCGCCTACCGCGCGTCCTTCCCCCCAGCGTCCGCCTACGTTCGCATTCCGGGCTGCGTCGTGCGTGCCTACGGCCGGCCTCAAAACCGCACGTTTCGAGAAGACAGCGGCAAAGCGCCCGCCTAGCATCGGCGACGACCTGTTCCGTCGAGCAAGGAGAAAACCGATGATCAAGATCGCCAACGCGCAGCTGTGGGTCCACGACCAGGACGAGGCACTCGCCTTCTACACCGAGAAGGTCGGCATGGAGGTACGCGCCGACGTGACCATGCCCGAGATGGGGGACTTCCGCTGGCTCACCGTCGGTCCGCCCGGGCAGGAGGACGTCTCGATCACCCTGATGGCGATCCCCGGGCCGCCGGTGATGGACGACGAGTCCGCCGAGCAGCTCAAGACCGTGATGGCAAAGGGCTTCGCCGGCACCGTCTTCCTCACCACCGAGGACTGCCAGGCGTCCTACGAGGAGCTCAAGGCGCGCGGCGTCGAGTTCACCGAGACGCCCGAAGAGCGGCCCTACGGGATCGACTCGGGCTTCCGGGATCCCTCGGGCAACAGCATTCGCCTCACCCAGGTTCAGATGCCGGCGGCGGTCTAAACTCACCGCCGCCAAGCTCCGGCGGCAGTGCACGCGGCCCCTCGGGATAGAGCGAGCGCAGCGTCTCCTCGCTCATCTCGAGGGTGTTCGCCCCCTCCGGGGGTGCGCCGAAGATCAGCCACAACGCGTCCTCTTCGGTGTCGTTGAAGACCTGCCGGATCGACTCGGGCTCGACCAGGAGCGAATCCAGTGGCCCAAGCTCAAGAGCCTCCTCGTCGACGCGGATCCGGCCGCGGCCCTCGAGCACCACGTACAGCTCCTCCGTGGCGAAATGCCTGTGCAAGGTCGAGGCCTGTCCCGGACGCAGGCGCCATAGGCGCGAGCCGAGGCTGCCAACCTCGAGCTGTTTGCCGAGGTCCGTGTTGAGTACCCGCATCTGGTTGGACTCGCGCCAGAAGGCATCCCCGGCACGCAGCAGTCGATAGGCCATGGTCGCTCCTTGGGGCTACGGAGTGGGCGCAACAGGGCTCGAACCTGTGACCTCCAGCTTGTCGAGCTGGCGCTCTCCCAACTGAGCTATGCGCCCCAGACAGGAGAGCTGAATCTAGCAGCGAACGGCGGCCCTCAAGTCGCCGGTGCAAGCTGTCGATTCAACTGGTGCAACTTTCCAGCCTACGCAGTGTTTCTTATTACAAGCCGCCAGCAGGGGGCGGCAAGCTTCAAAGCTCAAGGACCGACGAGCCAGCGACTTAGAACTCTCTGGTGGTACGTCCTTCGGAAACAAAGGGCCCCAATTGGGGCCCTTTTCCGTTGTCGCGGGAATCAGTCGACGTGGTCGGCGGGCAGGTGCCAGCGGCTGGGGGCGATCAAGTCGTCCATTGCTTTCGGCCCCCAGCTGCCGGGCTCGTAGCTCAGCACCCCGGGCGGATCTTCGAGCAGAGGCTCGGAGACCTCCCAGAGCCGCTCGATTCCCTCGGAGGTGGTGAAGAGCATGCGGTCACCGAGCATCACGTCGTGGATCAAGCGCTCGTAGGCGTCGAGAGCATGCTCGGTGCCCCCAAAGGTGTCCGAGTAGTTGAAGCGCATGTGCGCCTCACCGAGATGCAGCGTCGGTCCCGGCACCTTGGCCAGGAACGACGCCGAGATGCTGCCCGGATCGCCCAGCTCGAAGGTGAGGTGGTCGTGGCCGAAGGCCTCGGCGACCTGCTCGCAGTCGAGCGGGAACATCCGACGCGGCGGCTGCTTGAAGGCGACCGTCAGCAGGTGGCGGTTCTCGGCCATGCGCTTGCCGGAACGCAGGTAGAAGGGGACGCCATCCCAGCGCCAGTTGTCGACGAAGGCCCGCAGGGCAACGAAGGTCTCGGTGTCGGAGCCCTCCGCCACCCCCTGCTCCTCGCGGTAGCCCGAGTACTGACCGCGGACCACGCCATCGGGATCCAGGGGCGCCATCGAGTCGAAGACCTTCTCCCGCTCGGCGCTCAGCGCCTTCGCCGCCATCGACGTCGGCGGCTCCATCGCGACGAAGCTGAGCACCTGGAACAGGTGCGTCACGATCATGTCGCGGAACGCCCCCGTTTCCTCATAGAAGCTCGCCCGCATCCCGATCGAGAGCGTCTCGGGAACGTCGATCTGCACATGGTCGATGTGATTGCGGTTCCAAACCGGCTCGAACATCCCGTTGGCGAAACGCAGCGCCAGCAGGTTCTGCACGGACTCCCGCCCGATGTAGTGGTCGATGCGAAATATCTCTTCCTCGCGAAAGACCGAGAGAAGGCACGAGTTGAGCTCCCGGGCAGAAGCGAGGTCGAGCCCGAAGGGCTTCTCGGTGATCACCTGGGCTCCCTTGCCAAGCCCGAGCTCTCCCAGCGCACGAACCGTCGGGCCGGCGGCCTGCGGCGGCAAAGACAGGTAGTACAGGACGCGAGCGTCCTCGCCCAGTTCCTCCCGCGCCTCCTCAACGGCGCCACCGAGGGAATCGAGACCATCGCCGATCGAGACGAAGCTGAGGCTCTCGGCGAATCGGTCCCAGGCCTCCCGCGCAGGAGGACGGCGCCCGGAGTCCTCCACCGCCTCGCGGGCTATTTCCCGGAACTCCCCTGCGCTGACCTCTCCCCTGGCCGTGCCGATAATGCGAAAGTTCCGCGGCATCAGCCCCACCCGTGCAAGGTGGAACATCCCCGGCAGCAGTTTGCGTTTGGCCAGATCGCCGGTCGCCCCGAAGAGCACGATCACGTGATCCTCAGGGACGCGCTCCGCCGCAGCAGCGGCAACGGGCTCGGTGACGGTAACGGCGCTCACGTGATCAGCCTGACAGGTACTCAGATCCTGCTGCGCTCAAGCGACGAAAAGCCACGGAATCAGAGGCGCCTACCGGAATCGAACCGGTGTAAACGGCTTTGCAGGCCGCTGCGTAGCCACTCCGCCAAGGCGCCGACGAGGGCTAAGCCTAGCGGCGGCCGTGCCTTACGGGGCCGCCATATATGGGGTGGCCGAGCGGGGCTCGGCCCTGGCGTCGTCCACTGCGACTCCGACGAGGACGGCGCTTGCCGCGGTGACTGCGACGACGAGACTGAAGGGTGTAGCGGCCAGGGCGAGGACCAGCAATGCCAGGCAGGCCAAGATCCGCGACCTTGGCAGACGGCCGGTCGCCCCGCGCATGAACACCGACTGGGCGAGCAAGAAGATGGCCGGGCCGCCGAAGATGAGCAAGCTGACGTCGAAGCTGGTCGATCCACCGGGGTCGGCGATCGCCAGCTCGTCGCCGACGGCGATCGCGATGATGCCGATCACCATCAGGATCAGGGTGTAGTTGCCGAGGCCGACAATGCGCGACGGCTTGTCCGCCTCCTGCACCGCCCGCACACCGATTTCCTCCGCTCGGTGGAAGTAACACCACCAGAGGGCGACGGAGCCGGTGAAGGCAGCGGCGAGGACGAAGAGCCTGTCGGCCGCGACCTCCTGATCGGCGAAGGCGTTGCCAAGGGTGAGGACGGTCTCCCCGAGCGCGATCAGGAAGAACAAGCGGAAGCGCTCGAGGAGATGCTCGGCGTAGATCTGGCTGTCGGAGCTGAAGGGGCTTTTCCGGCCTGGCAGCGGGTGCCCGGCGATCACGCCGCCGTAGGTGATCAACGTGGCCACCGCCCACAGAGCGAGCCGGGCGCTGCTGCCGGTGGCGATACCGGCGATCCAGAGCGGTGCGGTGCCGATCTCCCAGACCAGGGCGTTGGCGAAGTGCATGTACAACCGGTGGCCGTGGAAGGCGAACATCGCGAACGCGGTCCGGCCGATCTGGATCGCCAAGTAGCCGACGACGAAAAGGCCGGCCCGGTCGCCGAACGCATCCGAGACGGACGTCGACATGACCAGGCTGGCAAACATCAGGCAGAGCAGCAACAGCCTGACCGGCTGGCGATCGGCATCGAGCCAGTTCGACGTCCACACGGTCATGAACCACGCGTACATCACCGCCAGCGTGAGGACGAGCGTCTCGGCCATGCCGCGCGCGTCGACGTGGTCGAGCAGGTGACGCGCGAGCTGACTGACGGTGAAGACGTAGACGAGGTCGAAGAACAGCTCCAGCGGCGTGACCGACCGCGCCACTTCGCGCGGACGGACAAGCGAGTGCGAGCGAGGGCGATCGTTCGCGGCCACCGTCATCGGTCCTGCGCAGCATGCAGCCATCCGCGGACGGCAAGCGGCGCTTGGATCGAAGGCTCGTGCTTCCTAGCTGCGTATATCGAGTTCGGCAGAGTCAGGACATATTTCGGGACACGACGATGCGCGCGTAGACCCGGCATACGTGCTCAGGGATAGCCGATCTGCCAATCACCGTTTCCGGCGTCACCGGTGTTGAAGTCCGACACGTAGTCAGCGGTTCGCTTGTAGACCGAGCCCTGCAGGGCGTCGGCGTGCCCCTCTACCTTCCCCGAGCCCGTGTTCTGCAGCTTCACGAACCCGAGGCGGGGAGCACCGCTGTCGGAGCCGAAGAGGCTCCAGGCGCCATTGTCGGCATCGGCCGGGCTGAAGTCGCTGACGAAATCACCGGCGCGCCGGTAGGTCCCGCCCTGGAGCGTGTCCCAATGGACCTCGACCGTCCCGCCAGTGTTGCGAAGCTTGACGAAGCCGAGCTCCGGCGCGCCGTTGGCTGAACCGAATAGCTGCCAGGTCCCATTGGACGCATCGGCCGGACTGAAGTCTGACTGGTAGTCGCCGGCGCGCTTGTAGGAGCTACCTTGAAGAGTGTCGAAGTGGATCTCGACACTGCCGGTTCCGGTGTTGTGCGTCTTGATGAAACCCAGCTCCGGTGCGCCGTTTGCTGAACCGAATAGCTGCCAGGTGCCGTTGGACGCATCGGCCGCGCTGAAGTCGCTGACGAAATCACCGGCGCGCCGGTAGGTCCCGCCCTGGAGCGTGTCCCAATGGACCTCGACACTGCCGGTTCCAGTGTTGCGAAGCTTGACGAAGCCGAGCTCCGGCGCGCCGTTGGCTGAACCGAATAGCTGCCAGGTGCCGTTGGACGCATCGGCTGGGCTGAAGTCTGAGGTGGCATCACCGGCCCGCTCGAAGGCGCCATTTCGCACCGTGTCCCAGTGAGCCTCGACCGTACCCGGGGTGTTGGTGGTCTTGACGAACCCGAGGTCGTCGATCGGCCCAGTCTGAGGAGCAGGCGGCGGAACCGCCGGGGCGGCCGGGCGATCGTTGAAATGGATGTAGCCAGTGAAGGAGGAGGCTGGGACCACGCGCGAGGAGTAATGCCCAGTACCGTCGTGGTTGTACTCCTCGATATGCACGCCTGAGCCACTGACGTCCTGGACGTAGGCAACATGACCAAAGGTGCCGGCGTTGGACCAGGCCACCGACCCCGGGGCCGGGGTCGAATTCACCGCGAAGCCGCGCGCCCGGGCGTCGGGCCCCCAGCCGTTGGCGTTGTCGTAGAAGGGCATGTTGAACCCGTTCCTCGAAGCCAGTGCCCAGGCGACGAACGAGGTGCACTCGCGGTTGTACTCACGCCAGCTGTCAAGCATCGAATCCTGCCGGGCGTCCCTCCAGACCGGCGGGTAGTCGTTGCCGGGATCGGCGCTGCCGCCGCGACCACCGAAGGAAACCTTGACGGTCGGAACGTGCGGAAGCCTCGGATCGTAGGCCTGTGGATGCAGCCGATGGTGACCTCGGCATTTGTGGTGGTGCCGCTGACAGTGATGGTGCCGATGGTGGTGTGAGTGGGCCGATCGGCTGCTTACCGCTGAGTCAGACGCCACAGCCACCCCGCTCGAAGACAGCATCGCAACTAGCAACCCAAGCGTCGCTATAGCTGAAATCCGATTGATCGTCCCTGCCCGGCCGGCCGCATCCATGCGCTCTCCTGATCATCCCCTGGTAGACCAGGGCACCATGCCCCAGCGTCCGTCACGTTATCCGATCCGTCCTACGTCGGTCGATAACTATCTGCGGTTCAAGGTGATCCTGGTGGAGCGTACCTGAGCTCGACCTGACCTCGGGATGAAGCGAAGCGTAAACGCGGCTCGAAGGCGCCGTGAGTGCCGTAGGACCCGTCGCCCTTGGCGAGTGAGTTTGACCGCAAGCGAGTACCTGCCAGAGCGGTCAACCGAGCGCGAACCGGCGGCCAAGACGTGGGTGGCAGCAGCGGCGGCGGCGTTGCCCGTTGGCAGGCCGGCGACCATCTGAAGATCGAGGCTGCCCGCAGTCGAGGTGGGGACACCACTCGCGCTGAAGCCTCCACCCCCCAGGAGCGAACTGATGCTCAAGGTCGGCGGCGGGTAGTACTTGCCCGCCGGCCCGATGCACTCCCAGGGCCAAGCTGAGGAGTACACAGGACCGAGCTCGTACTGCAGGCGCGAGCCGGGGAACTGTTCGGCGCAGACCGCCTTGAAGTCGATCGGGAAGCGCTCGGGAACCGGCGGCAGCGGTGCGGCGTTGCCCCCCGGATCGGAGAGGTTCGCCTGTACGAGATAGGAGCAGGTCCAGTCGTTTTGGTGGGCCGTACCCTTCACCCCAGTGAAGAGCACCTTCCAGTCTGCTTCGCGGATCTGGGTCCCGAAGCGGCGTGGCTCATCGACTTTCACGCACCAGTAGGCAGGATCCGGCACGAGCACCTGCTCGGTCGGCTTGGGCGGTGCCTTCGGCGGTGAGGTCGTGGCGGGCGGGGTGCCTCCGCAGGGCGGCACCCCGTGCGAGGGCTGATTGAGTGCGGCGCCGTCGTCGATGAAGTGCTCGTTGATCCAGCCGCTGCCCGAGCCCGGACCGGCGGCGATGCTGGCCTGCTCCCACATCGTGTCGTTGGAACCCGGAACGCTGGTACCAGCCTGATAGCAGCGAACCGCGATCGTGGTGCCTTCGTAGACGCCATTTCCCGGGATCGCCTCGGGCGTGTTCCAGTCCGGCGCCGAGCGCCAATAGATCCCGCCAGCGGCGTTCATGGTCGGAAAGGTGGGACCGGCGGGACTCGCGGGCGGCGGTGACGGCGGAGGAG
>DATCPU010000420.1:0-2242 GCA_036569925.1 Candidatus Dormiibacterota bacterium | reverse complement strand
GGTTTCCACATGAACGAGAACGACGCACGCTCTGCCATCCAGGGTGCGTTCGAGCGAGCCCACATTTCGCCCGCCTTGGGATTTGAAGCTCGGATGCACACCGCGCTGTTGGGGGCTGAGCCGGCACACTCCGCGACTCGACGGTCGAAGCTCCGTGAGGGCCTGGCCGTCCTGGCAGCGTTGGTTGTGGCATTGGCCGTCATAAGCGCACTCGTCGGACCTCGACTCCTCACACGTGTGCAGCAACCGGCGGTGGTCGCATCGCCATCACCGTTGGCGCCTTCTCCATCTCCGAATGCAAGTGCATGCCGTCTGCCGGTGGTCGTCTACCTCGTGGCGGGGGTATATCTCCATAACACCGCGGGATTCATCGACGTCGCGACCGGCGAGTTTTCCCCTGCCACCGACGTGTCGTTCGCAGATCTCGCGCCAGCCACGAGAGGCACAACCA
This sequence comes from Candidatus Dormiibacterota bacterium, assembly GCA_036569925.1. GTDB lineage: Bacteria > Chloroflexota > Dormibacteria > Dormibacterales > Dormibacteraceae > Palsa-872. The sequence goes on along the minus strand of DATCPU010000420.1, from coordinate 1,791 downwards.
TTCCGTCCACCGGCGGCGTCTACGATCCGGTGTTAAAGCGCTGGCTGCCGAGCACCGTGCTGTCTCCGGACCAGCTGTCCTACGTGTATGTGACGGTCAAGGGGGGAGCGTCGACGCTGCACTCCTTCGACGTGGTCCATCACACGGATCGAGCTCTGTGGACGATTAAGGGCGTCAGAGCTACGCCCACGCGGTGGAAGGCCGATGGAATCTACGCATTCACAGACGACCTTTCAGGGGGCACGGCACCTCCGCGGTATTGGAGAGTGGACCCTCAGTCCGGCAAGGCGACTGAGATCGACAGGTTGACTGACAATCCGTATATGTCGCTCTTAACCGGCGTCGGTCAGAGGGGGTGGGGGACCTCAGGGTTCGATCCGGAACGAATGATCTACATGATTGGCGGCATCGATTCGAAACACACGTACTTCGTGATCATCGATCGCAAGCGGACCGACATTTACTCGGGCCCCGCTAACGACAGGAAAGCCGTCGATCCCTTCAAAGACTTTGATCCCTTCAATGTCGTGTACGACGGATCGGTGCTCTGGTTCTCGAACGTGGACAGCAAGTACGTCTGGAGCTGGACGGCGGCAACCGGGCTGACGCCCCATCCGGTGAAGATCCCCGGCGCCCCCTTCACGGGTAAGCAGGACTCGGGCTTTCTCGTCGCAGGACCGTGCGTCTGAGCTGACTATGGACATGGCCTGAATTGGGCGATCCCCGCCGCTAGGCCGGCCGTAACGCTTATCGGCGGTAATCGTTCCACCATGGTAGGTGGATGCCGGTGAGCTGCAGGCAGGCCATGCGTGCGAAAACTCGTGGTTCGAGACTGCCGGCGCAACGCAGTCAAAGGAGAGGGGAATGATTCGAAAATCGCTTCTGCTCGTGGCACTTGTTGGGGCGCTGTTCGCAGTCTCGGCGCCCACGACCGGTTTCGCCGCCTCGGGCTACAACGGAGCCGCTGCGGCCGCCTATGCCGACACTTACTGGCAGACGTACAACCCGGCGTGGCCATCGTTCGCCAGCAGCGGTGGAGACTGCACGAATTTCGTGTCGCAGGCGCTTAATGCAGGCGGCGTCACGATGCGCGTATCGCCCGCATACAGCGGTGATGCTGCGTGGTACATGGTCAAAGTCAAGCGCCGCTGGACCTACGCCTTGCCGTGGGTCAATGCGCAGGACAACAGCATCTTTGCACTTCAGCACCTGCCAGGCGTCACTCAGGTCGCGTCCTATTACGGCATCGCTCCGGGGCAGCAGGCCGCGGACTACGCCGCCCAGGGCGACATCGTGCTTTATGACTTCAACAACGATGGCGTTTACGACCACGAAGCGATCGTCGTAGCCAGTGATGGCACATCATGGGATCTGGTTGACGCCCACACCAACAACCGGTACCACGCGTACTGGACGCTGGCGCAGTACAACGCGAGCTGGGCGACTACCCGAATCGTTGTGCTGCACATTCCTGCGACCACGAGCTGACTATCGAGATAGGCTGAATCGGGCGATCCGGCGTCCGCCAGCGTTCTACTGGTGAGGAGTCCTGTGCTTAGCTGGCCTCTGGCTGAGGTTTCTCAGCAAATCGTAAGAATCCGTCCAGCTAGCTCAAAGGTACGGACCGCATCGTGTGGTCAAGAAATCCAATGGCGCACGATGCGGAGGTGAACCCCATGTCGCAGCAGTATCCGGATCCGGCTGAACCCCTGGCGCCGCGCACGGAGCCCGTGCCGATGCAGGCCACCTATTGGGCGCCCCCGCCGCCACCCCCGCCGCCCACCTATTGGG
>DATCPU010000419.1:0-3039 GCA_036569925.1 Candidatus Dormiibacterota bacterium | reverse complement strand
GCGCGGGGCGGTCCGCCTGTGACCATCTGAGCTAAGTCCCGTATCGTGCGCGTCTTGAGCTTCACCACAAGATTCTCGCACGCGCGGGACGACCTAGTGAAAGGTTCCGACGCCCGTCTGAGTCGCCCAACGTATAGAGCTCTATCCGGCATCCCGAGGAGAAGAGAGCGCGCCTCGATCTCGAATCATGGTGTGGATGATAGCGTGATCGAGGGGTGATCAGGATGCCGGATCAGAGCCGAGTTGGACTGAGCCGCCGAGCGGGGCAGATGGGTGTTCATTCTGTGGCCGGAGGTTGCAGGGGTGGGGGAAGCGAGGCCGCGTGGTGTGGTGCAACGGGTCAACAGCGAGAGTGACGAGGCCGTGCATGGGGTCGAGCGGCGTGTTGTGGCCGTGGAGATTGTCTGGCAGCGCAGTTTCGTCGTGCGGGGTGCAGAGCGCTGCCATGGCCAGGCATCTTGGTCGGACGTCGCGATGGGATTCACACAACGCAGCATTGGTCACGAAGTGTCCTCGTAGGATAGGACTGCACATTGAGGGTCGATGACCCCGCTGTTGCGCAGGAAGCCCTGGGAACAGTGAGGGCAGAGTAGGAGTCGAGGTTCAGTCTGCGCTGGAGCAGCAGGGAAGGGATCGCCGGGGGTTGAGGCGAGGTGCTGGCGGGCGCGGGCGAGGGCTGTGGCGCGGAGGCGATTGGCCATGAAGCCGTAGTAGCGTATGCGCACGAAACGTCTGGGGACGACGTGCATGAGGAAGCGGCGCAGGAACTCACCCGCTGCCAGGGTCATGGTTTTCGGGATGTTCCCAGCCGCGTAGTCACGATAACGGAACATCACGTGCTGGCCATCGAAGGAGAGGATGCGGGCGTTGCTGATGGCGATGCGGTGTGTGTAGTTGGCCAGATAGGCGAGCACCTGGGCGGGACCGCCGAACGGAGCTTTGGCGTATACGACCCATTCTCGGGTCGCGGCACGAGCGAGCAAAAGATCGAGGGCTGCCAGGTCGGCGAGCAGATGCTCCGGAACCTTCAGGGCAGCAGCACGCCATGCCGTGCGCAGGGAAGAGCAGAGCAGCGTGCGGAAGTGACGCGAGAGGACCTTGACGGGAAGAAAGAAGGTCGGCTTCCGGACCATGCGCCAGTGTCCGGTGTGGAGTGAGAAGCCGCCGCCGGGAACGACACAGTGAATGTGGGGATGAAGCGAGAGTGTCTGGCCCCAGGTGTGGAGCACGCACAGAGTGCCGGCGTTGATGGAGAGCTTGCTCCGCGCTACGTCGGAGAGTGCGTTGCCGGCGGCGCGGAAGAGCAGGTCGTAGAAGACGCGCGGCGCATGAAGGGCCAGAACGTTGAGAGCTTCGGGCACGGTGAAGACGACGTGGAAGTACGGGACTGCAAGCAGCTCGGCCGAGCGGGACTGGAGCCAGGCGTGCCGAGCCGAGGACTGACAACGGGGACAGGCTCGATTGCGGCAGGAGTGCCATTGAATGTGCTCATAGCCGCAACGGTCACACTGCTGGCGTTGCCCGCCCAGTGCGGGAGTCCGGCACGCGCTGATGGCGCGGAGCGCTTTGCGCTGTACGGCCGTGGTGCGATGGGTGCGGCAGAACTCTTCTCCGCAGGTCCGCACGATCGCGCCGAGATCGCTCCCGGTGGCCACCACCTCACCGCCCCGGGGACAAAGTCACGCCCGGCATCATGCGGTCCAGAGGACTGAAGACCTTACCGATGGTCTGACTCGAGACGTGAGTGTAGGTCTCGGTGGTATGGACATCGGCATGGCCGAGCAGCACCTGCACCACCCGGGTACTCGTACCGTTCTCGATCAGATGGGTGGCGTAGGAGCGCTCGCAGAGTCCTGGGAGTGATTCTCTTGCGAAAGCCGGCGCGCTCGGCCACGCGGCGAACGAATCTCTCAACCGTAGCCGGATCGACCGGCCTGGAAGGATCGCGGAGCGAGGGAAAGAGAAGATCGCTCAGGTGCTCGCGCCGCCAATGCTCGCGCATAGCAGAAAGGAGGCGTGGAGAAAGAGGGACGTAGCGATCTTTCTTCCCTTTCCCCTGCCGGATGCGGATGACCATGCGCGAGGAATCGATGTCCGAGGCACGCAGGGACACGCCTTCGCCGAGGCGCAACCCGGCCGAATAGATGGTCATGAGTAGAACGTGATAGCGGGGCACATCGACTGCAGCGAGAAAGCGTGCGGTCTCCTCGATGGAAAGAACGACCGGCAGATGGCGCTCACCCCGAGCGTAGGCGATGCGCGGCGCAAGCTCGGTCTGGCCCATCACCTGGCCATAGAAAAAGCGCAATGCGCACACGGTCTGATTGAACAAGCTCGCCGAGACCTTCTTGTGTTGTCGCAGCCAGATCTGATACTCGGTGACCTCTACTGAGCCGAGTTGATCGGGCGGCCTGCCGAAGTGCCGCGCAAAACCAGAAACGGCAGCAAGGTAGGCTTCTTCGGTGCGCAGAGAGTAGTTCCGTGTGCGAAGAATGCTGCGCATCCTCTCGCGCAAAACAGTGGTGGCCATGGACGAATCTCCTTTCGCGTTGAAGTCGGTTGCTCCAACACAATCGGTTCGTCCGGATCTAGAAGGCCATCAGGCGGGAATCACCATCCCGGCGCAGCTCGCCGCCCTCAGGCGGCTTAGTCCAACTCATGGCTAAGCTGCATTGGGCTGCGGTAGCCTTGTCATGATAGGTGGTTAGTGTATCGCACCGCGGCATGAGGCGGAGGTGCGGTGTAAGTGGTTGGTTTCGTGAGCGTTGTGAGGCATCTCGGCGCGTGCGGGCTTGGGGGGATAGGCTGCGGGCGCCGCAGTATAACGCTCTGGGGATAGGCTGCGGGGCGTGCAGCCTATCCATCCCGTTCACGGTGAGCCCGCGGCCATGGTGTCGAGGGGGCTTCGGACGCCGCGGCCTCCGGCTCGCTGCAGGACGTGGGTGCAGATCACATCCGTCGCAAGCTTGGGGGGCCACACCCGCAAAATGAAGTATTCGGTTCGATCGCCCCCTTGACTGACCAATTACCCTCTCCAGA
>DATCPU010000418.1:0-2795 GCA_036569925.1 Candidatus Dormiibacterota bacterium | reverse complement strand
GTACCAGGCCCACCTCACTCTCGCGCGAGCGCGGCCGCGCGACGGTGCAAGGTTGCCGGAGCTGCCGCCGATTCCCCGAATCAAGCCGTGGCTCTCCGACGCGTTGGTCCTGTATTCGAGCCGATTGACACGAACTGGGGCTGTCTACGAGCCTCTGAGAACGCTAAAGCTCGTTTAGCGCGGCCTGCGCGCACTCGAGGTCTTGGTCAGGGCGGCCTCCGCTGACGCCGACGGCGCCAATCACAATCCCGTCTTCCACGATCAGAGCGGATCCGAGTCCGGGTATGAGCGGCGTGCGAACGAGCCTGTCTGCCGCGCTGAAGAAACCCGGCCGGTCCTGCGCGATTTTCGCCAGGGCCTCGCCGTCCCGCAAGAACATCGCCGCACCCACCGCTTTCGCCTCAGCCAGTTGCGGTGACAGAGGCATCGCGCCGTCCATCCGGCTGAGCGCAACCAGATGCCCACCCTCGTCGACGATGGCGACAGTCACCTTGATGCCGAGCTGGCTCGCTTTCGCATGAGCTTTCTCGATGACCTTGTGGGCTTTGGTGAGAGCTAGCGGCATGTCTTAGCCTTTAGTTTCGCATGGACCTGAATGGCCGAGTCGCCCTCGTTACTGGCGGTGGAACAGGTATCGGTCGCGCCGTCTGCCTGCGCCTGGCGAAAGCTGGAGCGAAAGCCGTGGTCGTCAACTATTCGCGGTCACACAAGGAGGCGCGAGCAACGGCGGCCGAGCTCGTCGTTCTCGGTCCTGACGCGATGGCCCACAAAGCCGACGTCTCCAATGAACAAGAGGTCAAGGCCATGATCGCCGCCGTAAAGGATCGGTACGGCCGCCTCGACGTCCTGATCAACAACGCGGGCACCACGCGCTTCATCGCCCACCCAGACCTTGACGCTCTTGTGGGCGACGTCTGGGACGGCGTATTGAAGGTGAACCTGAAGGGCACGTTCTATTGCTGCCGCGAGGCGGCGCCTGAGCTACGAAAGACAAAGGGTGCGATCGTCAACATCGCTTCCATCGCCGGGCACCGCGCAACGGGATCATCGATCGTGTACGCAGTGTCCAAGGCGGGCGTGCTGCAGCTCACCCGCGCTCTCGCAGTTGCTCTTGCACCTGATGTGCGGGTGAACTCGGTGTCGCCAGGTCTGGTGTCGACGCGATGGTTTCGACAATTTGATGCCGGGGCTGCGGACTTGCAGGAGTCATCGGCTGCGGCGACCACGCCGTTGAAGGCTGTCGCAACGCCGGATCATGTGGCGCAGGCCGTGATGGCTTTTGTGGAGAACGACATGCTGACCGGCCAGGACGTGGTGGTGGACGGCGGCAAGAACATCCTGTACTGAAAATATGAGAGGGAACCCCCGGTGGTTCCCCTGCGCGCAGAGCGGCGTTGAGGATGGGCCTTACTGAATGCATCGGCGGGCGCTTCGCGCGCGCCTGCTCTCCCTCCGGTATAAGGATTGGATTTCTTTAAGAGTTTCTCCTCGCCACGACTGGGTGTCATCAGGGACAAAGTCATGGCCGGGGGAACCCCGGCCAACCCTGCAGCGCATGTTGTTGTCAAGCAATTAATCGTTGGTTGGCGGCGAACTAATTTTTTGTCTTGCGTCCGCGACGAGGCGCCCTTACTGTTGGCGACGGCCCCGAGGGACACGTTCGAGAGAGTTGGAACAGGCCGCAAGGCAGGTACCGGCACTCAAGAGGCGATCCGTCGGGGTCATTTGTTTTCCGGCGCGCTAGGCTGATCTGAAAATGTCGGTCGCCCAGCGCGCGCCCAGTCAGCCGTCATCGACACCGACCGCGGTCGAAGTCTCGATCGTGATGCCCTGTCTCAACGAGGCCGAGACCCTGGCCAAATGCATCAAGTACGCTCACAACGCCATCGCGAAGGGCGGCCTCTCGGCCGAGATCATCATCGCCGACAACGGCAGCATCGATGGCTCCCAGCAGATCGCCAAGGACCTGGGCGCCCGGGTGGTGGACGTCCCAAGGAAGGGCTACGGCAGCGCCCTCATCGGGGGCATCGATGCGGCGCAAGGTCCCCTCATCGTCATGGGCGACGCGGACGACAGCTACGACTTCGAGGCGATCGGCCCCCTCATCGATAAGCTGCGCGAGGGCTACGACCTGGTGGTCGGAAACCGGTTCAAGGGGGGCATTGAGCCGGGCGCCATGCCCTGGTCGCACCGCTGGGTGGGCAACCCTGTCCTGACCTTCATCAGCCGCGTCTTCTTCCACGCCCCCGTGGGCGACACGCACTGCGGTCTGCGGGCCTTCAAGAAGGACGCGTACGAAAGGATGCGCCTGCGGTCCACAGGCATGGAGTTTGCGAGCGAGATGGTGATCAAAGCCGCGCTCAAGGGAATGCGTATCACCGAGGTGCCGGTCGTCCTTCGCCCCGATGGGCGGTCCCGCCCGCCCCACTTAAGGACCTGGCGGGATGGCTGGCGCCACCTGCGCTTCATGTTGCTGTTCAGCCCACGATGGCTCTTCCTGTACCCGGGGCTGGCGCTGTTCCTGGCGGGCGTCGTGCTATCGGCGCTGCTCCTTGGTGGCCCGCTACGTGTCGCGGGGGTGAGGCTCGACATCCACACGTTGCTGGTCGCCGGCTTTCTCGCGCTGATCGGCTACCAGCTGGTGTTGTTCGCGGTCTTCACGAAGATCTTCGCAGTCCGCATGGGCTTCCACCCCCCGCACCCCTTCCTTGAGCGGCTCTTCAAGTTGATAACGCTGGAGGTCGGGCTGCTCGCCGGCGCGCTGATGGTGATGGCCGGAATCGTGGGCCTGGTGC
>DATCPU010000417.1:0-9053 GCA_036569925.1 Candidatus Dormiibacterota bacterium | reverse complement strand
CCTGGCGGGCGAGCGTTCCGAAACCGTCATCGATCTCACCGAGCTTGCCGCCGCCACCGGATCCAAGCCGCCGCCTGCCGACATCATGGCGCTGATCGACGCCGGCGACGGGGGGATGGCTGCGGTCAAGCAGCTGGTGGCGAAGCTGAAGCCCGCGCCGGGCGCGCCGATTGCCCATCCGCTCGCGGATCTCAGGCTGCTCGCACCTCTCGACCCGCCAAGGGGAAACGTCATCGCCATCGGACGGAACTACGCCAAGCACGCGGCCGAAACGGCTGCCAAGGGCGAGAAGCCGAAGCCGCCGACAGTCTTTTCCAAGGCGATAACGTCGATCACGGGACCCCAGGCCGACATCCCGATCGACGCGGGTGTGAGCGAGGAGATGGACTGGGAGGTCGAGCTGGGGGTGGTCATCGGCAAGGCCGGCGTCAACATCACAAAAGGCGACGCGCTCAAGCACGTCTTCGGTTACACGGTCATCAACGACGTGACCGCTCGCGACATCCAGAGCGATTGGGGCGGCCAGTACTTCAAGGGCAAGAGCCTCGACGCATCGTGCCCGAGCGGGCCGTGGGTGGTCACCCCGGACGAGGTCGAGGATCCCCAGGCGCTGAACCTGAGGCTCACCGTCAACGGGACTCTCAAGCAGGACGGCACCACCTCCGAGATGATCCATCCAGTGGACTCCATCATCGAGTGGGTCTCGGTGGGCATGACTCTCCTGCCAGGGATGATGATCGCCACCGGCACGCCGGATGGGGTCGGCTTCGCGCGCAAGCCGCCAGAGTTCATCCATGTCGGCGACGTGGTCGAGGCCGAGGTGGAGGGCATCGGCAAGCTGCGAAACAAGTTCGTCGCGGCGCGCCACCCGCGACGAATGGATTAGGGCCGGGCTTTGTCCAGGAGCTTCGTTAGCTTGTAGACGGTTCGCAGCGCCGGCACCGAAACTCCGGCGCCGTCGGCCAGCTCGACGACCGAGCCCACCAGCGCATCGACCTCCAGGGGGCGTCCCGCCTCGAGGTCCTGGAGCATAGACGTCTTGTGGCTGCCCGTCGCGGCCGCTCCAGCCATCCGTTTGTCGATGGTCAGCGCCACCTCGACCCCAACCTCGCTGGCCACCGCGTCCACCTCTTCCATCAGGGTCCGGACGAGGTCGCGGGTGATCGGCGAGGTGACTATCTCGGAGAGCGTTGCGCGCGTCAGCGCGCTCAACGGATTGAGGGTCGCGTTGCCCAGGAGCTTCAGCCAGATCTCATTTCGTATCCGCTGCTGGACCGGAGCCTTGAGTCCCGCCTTTATGAGCATCGCCGAAATTGCCTGCACTCGCTCGCTCTTCGAGCCGTCGGGCTCGCCAAGCGAGAACCGATTGCCTTCCATGTGTTCGATGATGCCGGGCTCGACCACGTTCGCCGCCGGGTAAGCGATGCAGCCGACCACTTTCCTGTACGGGATGTTCTTTGCGATGACCCCGCCCGGATCCACTGATTCCAGGTGCCGGTCCTCGAAATACCACCAGGGGATTCCGTTCTGCGCGCCCACGAGGCACGCGCCCTCCCCGAGAGACGAGCCGATGACCTCCGCCACCGCGGGTATCGAATGAGCCTTGAGCGTCAGGAACACGACATCGGCCGGACCGATCGCGCCCATGTCGTCGGTGCACTCGGGCCGCGCATTGAATTCCGCGCCGCCGCTGCGCACTGTCACCCCCCGACTCCGCATCGCGGCAAGATGCGGCCCCCGCCCGATGAGAATCACATCCTCGCCGCTGCGAGTCAGGTAGGCGCCAAGCAAACCGCCTATGGCTCCCGGCCCTACGATCGCGACTCTCACTTGCTGCTATTGCTGTTGTGGTTGAAGGTTTCGGCGACAGAGCGGCGCTGGATCTTGCCCGTGGCGGTGGTTGGGATCTTGTCCACGATGTAGAGCTTCCTGGGCACTTTGTAGTCGGCCAGCCGCTCGCGAGCGAACGCGATGAGCTCCTTCTCTGCCACCGGCTCCTTGAGCACCACGGCGGCAACCACCTCTTCGCCCCAAGTGGGGTGAGGCGCTCCAAATGCGACAGCCTCGCCGACGGCCGGGTGCTGCTTGAGCACGTCGTCGATCTCGCGCGGCGCGATCTTCTCGCCCCCGCGATTGATCATCTCCTTTAGCCGCCCGATCAAGGAGAGGTACCCTCCGGCGCCCAGTTGTCCCTGGTCGCCCGTGCGAAACCAGCCGTCGACGAACGACGCGGCGTTGGCTTCGGGGTTGTTCGAGTAGCCGTCGATTACGTTGGGGCCCTGGATCACGACCTCCCCAACGCCGCCTTCTGGGAGCAGCTTGCCCGTGTCGGTCATGATGCCGATCCTCACGCCCGTGCCGGTGCCCACCGTGCCGGGCCGCCGAGGAGCCGGCGGCAGGGGGTTGGACGCCATCTGGTGCGAGGCTTCAGTCATGCCGTAGGCCTCGACCACTGGAGCGCCAAACCTCGACTCCAGCTGGGCCATGGTTTCCGGCGAAAGGGCGGATGAGCTCGAGCGGATGAACCGCAGGCCCTCGGCGCCCGGCGGCCGCTCGCCCCGGTTGCGCATGAGCAGCATCTGATGCATCGTCGGGACCGCCGAGTACCACGTGGCGCGGTGGTCGTGCAGCGTCGGCCAGAACGTCATGGGGTCGAATTTCGGCGGCACCACGACAAGGCCGCCCGAGCGGAACGTGGCCATCGTCGACGCCATCAGGCCGTGAATGTGGAACAGCGGCATCACGCAGAGCGCCACATCGTTTGGCGCCATGCCGTATGTGGTGGCGATGTTCCCGGCCGACGCGAAGAGGTTGCGGTGCCTGAGGGGGACGAGCTTGGGGCGGCTGGTGGTTCCGCTCGTATGCAGGACCAAGGCCACGTCGTCGTCACCCGGCGCGCCGGCGGTCTTTGTCTTGTCGCGCGGAGCATCGCTGTCCATGGTCAGCGCGCCCTGGCCGTCCATGTGGGCTTCGACGAGAGCGACGCCCGGCGGCATGGCGCGGCGCGCAGCCTCGCCCTGGCCGGGCGGGACGATCAGGACGGTCGCACCCGTGTCCTGCAGGTAAAAGCGGAACTCGTCCTCTTTATATGCGGCGTTCAGCGGGGCCGCTGTGCCCGCCGTGGCGGCTGCGAGAAATAGGATTATCGACTCGGCGCTGTTCGGCAGCACCAGCGCAACCCGATCGTGGCGGCGAACGCCTAGCTGTGCGAGGTGATCGGCGGCGTCAGCGACCTGCTCGCGAAGCTCGTGGTAGGTCATGCGGACGCCGCCCGGCACGGCGATGGCGGGGTCGGCCGCCGCTCCGTGCAGCAGGTCGAGCAGGGTTTGGCTGCCCATCCACCCAATCGTACGGTTCGCTCACGTGCAACTGCGGTGGTGCGCGTTGTCAATTAGATGGGAATTTCCCTGCACCCGGAGTATCTCAAGCGCTACCGCGATCTCGCTGTGCTGATAGCCAAGTACGGACGTCCGGGCATGGTGAAACAGGTCGGGCTGGATGAAGCGATCGACCCCACGGAGCCTACCGCTCCATCGTCTGGGGACCCGAAAGCCCTCGGCGAGGCCTTGGCGAGGGACCTCGAGAAGATGGGCCCCACGTTTATCAAGCTCGGCCAGCTGCTCTCGACGCGGTACGACATCTTGCCCGAGGCCTATTGCGTCGCCCTCACCAGGCTGCAGGACAACGTCGAGCCCTTCCCGTTCGCTGAGGTTGAGGAGATCGTCAACGCAGAGGTCGGGCTGCGGATATCGAAAGCCTTCTCCGAGTTCGAGGCGGTTCCGATTGCCGCTGCGAGCCTGGGCCAGGTGCACCGCGCCAGCCTGCCCGACGGGCGTGCAGTGGCGGTGAAAGTGCAGCGACCAGGCATCCGCAAGACGATCGCGGACGACCTCGATGCGCTCGAGCAAGTCGCCGACTGGATTGACGCGCATACGGATTTTGGCAAGCGGCATCGCCTTCGGGGGATGCTCGATGAGTTTCGAAAGAGCCTCGTCAGAGAGCTCGACTACAGGCGCGAAGCACAGAACCTGGTGACCCTCGGCAAGAACCTAGAGGAGTTCGAGCACATTATCGTGCCCAAGCCGATCGACGACTACACGAGCAGCCGGGTCCTGACGATGGAGTACGTCAGGGGCGTCAAGATCACCAAGCTGAGTGACGTCGCCAAGCTGGAGCTGCATGGCAAGGAGCTGGCGGACGAGCTGTTTCGCGCGTACCTGAAACAGATCCTCATCGACGGCTTTTTCCATGCCGACCCGCACCCGGGCAACGTTTTCATCACCGATGACGGGCGCGTCGCCCTACTCGACCTCGGCCAGGTTGGCTATATCACCCCGAGGCTCCAGGAGCACCTCACCCAGCTCATCTTTGCGGTGAGCGAAGGCCGCAGCGACGACGTCGTGACGTACGCGCTACGGATCTCGGAAAAGACGCCGATGTTCGATGAGATGGGTTTCGCGAAGGCAGTTGCGGACCTGGTGGCAACGCAACAGGACACGACCATCAAGCAGGTCGAGGTGGGGAAGGTAGTCCTCAGCCTTCTCGAGGTGTCGGGGCGATTCGGCCTCATCCCGGCCGCAGAGCTGTCAATGCTCGGCAAGGCCTTGCTCAATCTCGACCAGGTCGGCTACAAACTCGACCCAGACTTCAATCCCAACGAGGCGATCCGCGAGAGCGCCGCCGAGATCATGAAACAACGGATGCAGAAAAGCCTTTCGCCGGGGCACGTCTTCCAGAACATGATCGAGATGAAGGATTTCCTGGAGCGCATGCCGGGCCGGGTCAACAAGATCCTCGACGCCGTAGCCAACAACGAGCTCGAGTTGAAGGTGCAGGCGATCGACGAGAAGAAGCTGATCAGCGGCTTCCACAAGATTGCCAACCGCATCACGATGGGGATCTTGATGGCCGCCTTGATCATCGGGGCCGCGATGCTGATTCGGGTCCCGACGAGCTTCCAGCTGTTGGGCTATCCCGGGCTTGCAATCATCTTTTTCATCATCGCCGCGGTCGGCGCGCTGGGCCTCATGATCCAGATACTCCGGGACGACACGACGGTCAGTCGGTAGCTCGCAGCCTGTCCCGCAGCGCGCTCAAGATGGGGTGCATCTGGTGGGCGCCGATCACGCCGGTCGTGTCCACGCCCCAATCGCGCTTGGCGAGCACGAACGGGTGGGCCTGCTCGCCGCCGATGGAGCCGTGGCCCCCAGCCTGGTTCTCGAAGTTGACCTGCCTGCCTTCCTTGAATGCGCCGAAGATCACGAGGTCTCCGGACATCGCAAAGGAGTTCAAACGCGAGAGCTGCGCGAGCAGGATGTCCGGGTTGTCGTACTGCGCCAACACCGGTTTGACGGCCTCCCCACGGAGCTCTTGCCCGCCTGTCAGAAAAACATCCGTGTCTCCGTCGCGGGCCATAACGAGAGCGACACCATCGATCGCCGCGATGTTTTGCGCGAGGGTTGGAAATTGGGCGCTCAGGTTGGAGTACGTGAAGCGCTTGGCCCGGCTGGCGAAGTAGAGGTGGGAGAGGCCGCCTGAGTTGGTGATGTTGACTCGGCCTTTCGCCTGGTCGTCGTCCGGCCCGAAGGCTTTGCCCTTCATCTCCTGGATTCTGTAGCCGGGCAGCCAGCCCGCGACCAGCTCGCCAAACGCTTTGGCGCTGATGCGACCGAAAGGGATCGTGTCGATCTGGCCGTGGTCTGAAAGCACGACCAGCTCATAGCCATCTTTGCGAGCCCTGGCGACCTTCTTGATGGTGTTGTCGACGTGCCGCAAAATGCGAAGTGCATATTTGTCATCAGGACCGAACGCGTGTCCCGTCTCGTCGAATGCGTAGAAGCCTGCGTAAATCGGTGAGTAGCCTTCCCGCATCGCCCTCGTGACGGCGTGGCGTGTCACATGGTGGACGAAGATCTCCTCCAGCGCGTCGCTCACCACATAGGTCCCCGCAGAGATCCTGCCGCTGAGCCGGTTGCGGCTGTAGGCGAGCGCGGTCTGAGCGATCGAGTCGGCGCCGTGCCACACCAGGTCCGCGAGGTTGAGCGGGTTGGCAAGGTAGGGCAGCACAACATGCCACGCCGACCTGGATCCCTCTTCCTGCTCCGAGTACCGGCGGTCCTGGTACGCGATGCCAAACGTCTCGGCGGCGCCGGCCGGGTAGCACGCGGCGATCGACGCGCCGCCCTCCGCCAGCGGGTGGCAGCCCTGGAAGTACTTCGCGGCGACCTTCTTGAACGTCGAGCCGGCGCCGAACTGCACGAGCAGCTGCTGCTCGCGATCCCACCATCGGAAGCTCGGGATCTCCGAGTTGTCGCCATACAGGATGCCCGCCTGCACGAACGGGGTCGTCGACGGGATGCCGCACCTGTAGCGGTGCAGCTCATAGCCCTCGGTCTCCATCAGGCTCTTGGTGAACGGCATGTCGCCATCGCGCAGCGCTTGCTCCAGCGAGTCGGCGCCGAGGCCATCGATGTGCAGGATCACGAGACCTCGACCTCGCCGCTCAGTCACCGGACCTGCTCTCGGTGTCGATCTTCGCGAAGACTGGCAAGTGGTCGGAGCCACGCACCTTCAGCGCCCACGCGTGATGCTCGACATCGCATGCGCTCTTCATGTAAATGGCATCCAGCTTCTGGGACGTCCAATGGGTGCGGCGCACGGCCTTTGTCAGCTCCACCAGCTCTGCCGACTTTGCCGCGGTCCTGATGCGGCGCCACATCTGGAGACGCGGCATGCCGAACGTGTTGAGGTCGCCCGCCACCAACGTCAGTGGGACGGCCGGTCGCGCCTGCATGTCGGCGACGACCGCTCCGAATTGCTCGAGCTTGTGCGTGAAACCAATCACATCCAGATGCACAACGTAAACGCGCATGGCCGGGGATTCGGCGCGTAATGCGATACGCCTCTGCGGCGGTATCGCCCGCAGGAGCGTTCGCTCGGCGCGCGTCATCGGCAGGATGCCTGCGCCTGTGAGGGCAACCACCTCGGGCGCGCTCGGTTCGAATGCCGTGGGGCGCCAGATCAGCGCGTTGCCCTGATCCCGCCCTCGAAGCATCTGCGCGGTGGCCTGACAAGATCGGAACTCCGCCCCCAGCACCTCAGCGATCGCCTCGGCGTCGGGGCGGCCATCGTGGATCGAGGCTTCCTGCAAGGCGAAGAGGTCCACCTTGGCAAAGTCGGGATGGCTGCTCACTACATCCAGGACCTCGTCGAGCCGAAGCCCGAGCTGGATGTTCCAGGTGCAGATGCGCATCAGTGCAGCATCACAGCAAGGATAGGCAGCGCGCCTCCTACCGTCGTACCAGTCCCTTTCGCGTCTTGCGTTTCGCCGCCGGTTTGACCTTCGCGGCGGCCGGGGCCACCAGGGTGCACCATGCAACAGCTACGTTGCGCAGCTCGCCCGAGAGCCTCTCGACCTCGTCGATGTCAGCGAAGCGCATGAAGCGCGCGGACGGATGAGTGCCCTCCACGTGAGGAAAGGACCCCGGAATCCGCGCCCCGCGGTGAAACATCAGGTTCACGGTCTTCATGCCTGCCTGCACGAAGGTGACGAAATCTCCCTCGTAGCCGAAATGAACCGACCCATATTTCATGTACTCGGTCAGGCGTGGATCGGCGCTCAGGATGATTTCTCTGACCCTTCGCATGGCCGCCTCCGCAGGCGGCTTCTTGGTGGCGAACCAATGCTCGATTTCAGGGCTGGCCTGCATACGGCGGAGTCTACAATCGCCGCAGCGTCAGACTGAAGGAGATGCCATGTGGGTGCTGTTCCAGGTCCCGTGTCCAACGCCCGACGGGCAGAGTGCGGAAGACCTCTACCAAAAGCGTGTGAGGATGATCACGCCAGAGATGCGGGCTGACGCCGTATCCAGGGGGTGCAGGTTTCATCGCGCGTGGTATGCGAGAGACGGTTCTGCCTTCTACGCCGTGGCTGAGTGGGAGACCCGAGAAGCAGCGCAAGCATTCTTCAACGCCTGGGATATTCAGGACGAGCCTGGCGAAACGGCCGTCTACCTGGAGGGCGACGTGGGCCTGGTCCCGCTGCCGGAGCTCAGGCCGGACCCTTAGAGCCAGCCGCGCCGTCTGAAGTAGTAGAGCTGTATCACCACTGAAGCAATCATCGTGCCGACTCCGATGAAGAAGGCTTGCGTGGGCGTCTCGAGGGTGCCGGTCAGGAACAGGAAGTTCATGCCGTAAAAACCCGTCAGGAACGAGATCGGCAGGAAGATGCTCGCGATGACCGTAAGGGTCTTCATCGTGTTGTTCAAACGGTTGGATACAGTCGAGAGGTAGACGTCCATGGCGCCAGTGAGCAGATCGCGCAGTGAGTCGACCGTCTCGTACTGCCGGATCAGGTGGTCGTGCACGTCGCGCCAGTAGAGCGTCAGCTCGTCGCCATGAATGTCCATGGAGTGCGTGATCAGCCTCTGGAAGAGGTCGCGTTGAGCGCCGATGAATTTGCGCAGCTCGATCACCTGGTGCTTGAGCTTGTAGATGTCGGCAAGCAGCTCCGGCGTGGCTTTGTCCAGGATCTCGTCCTCAAGGCTGTCGATGCGATCGTCCAGCGTTTCGAGCAGCGGGAAGAGCGAATCGACAAGCTGGTCGATCACCAGGTACTGGAGAAAACCGGGGTTGCCCTTGGTCAGCTCGGGGCTGAGCTTGATCCTGGACGCCAACTCGGCGAGGAGCTCTGCAGGTTCGTCACGGACGGTGACCAGGTAGTCCTTCGACACGAACATGTGGTGCTCTTGAAAAGAGATCTCCTGGTCTGCATTGAGCCTCGCTGTGAAAATCACTATGAACGTGTACCCGTGGTACTCCTCGAGCTTGGGTCGCTGGTCCTGGTGCTTGATGTCCTCGATCGTCAGGTGGTGGAACCCGAAGACCTTCTCCAGCAGCTCCAGGTCTTTGTCGTCCGGGCCCTGGATGTCGAGCCAGAAACCGTCTTCATGGCAGACCTTCAGGCGGGCCGCGATCGCCTTGTCGGTCGGATCGTCGAGCGAGGCGCCCTTGGTAGTTATGAGCGTGCGCACGTGGGCCCTACTGTAGCGTTG
>DATCPU010000416.1:0-4437 GCA_036569925.1 Candidatus Dormiibacterota bacterium | reverse complement strand
GGCCCAGGACGCCTACGTACTGGATCGTCTTGCCGGCTGCCAGGGCTTTCATGCCGTCTGCGTAGTTGCCGACCACCACGGCGCCTGAGCTCGGCTGGACGACCTTGAGGATGTCGGCGTTGTAAACCGAGCCGACAGTGGTTTTGGCCATGATCATCGCGAGAGCCATGATGTTGATGCCGTCGTACGCCCCCGCCGGCGGTCCGACTGTGCTGAGGACAGGAGCGATGTCGTGGGTCTTCGTGTCTGCAAGCAGCGCCGCCTTGTATGTGTTGAAGGCTGGCGTCGTCTGGTCGAAGTACGAACCGACCAGCCAGATGTTGCTGGTCACGTAGTTGATGCCGACGACTTTCGTCACAGCCTTGAAAAAGTCAGGAGTCAGCGAGTCGGTCGCAGTGACCATGCTGGGCAGGACGCCGTTGTTCAGCTGTTTGTAGTTAGACATGAATGTCGCCGTGGTCTGGGGGTCGGCCGACCAGATCAAGGCATCAGGCTTGGTCGCTATGACCCGCGCCACCTCTGCTGAGTAAGAGGCTGAGTCAGCCGGGATGGTGAGCTGAATCGCGATTTTGCCACCAAGCTTCGGCATGGCCGACGTGAGCCCGGGCAGGTTGCCCTCTGACCCGATGTTGTTCTGGAAGACGATGGCGACGTTCTTGAATCCCTGCTTCACCGCCCAGTCGGCGAACGCGGCGCCGTTCGCGTCATCACCTGGTGTCATCCGGTAGTAGTACTTGAGGCTGTTCTTGTTGAACTGCGTCAGGCCGTTGGTGGTGAAGAACGGAATCTTGGCCGCCTCGACAAGCGGCACGGTCGTCGCCGCGGTGTTGCTCTCGAGCCCGATGGCCATGTCGAAGTTGGACGTGGTGGCGATCGCCCTGGTCACGTTCGGCACGGCATCTGCGGCGTCACCCGTGTCGTCGATCGATACACAGCTGATCTGATGGCCCAACACACCCCCGCCCTGGTTGATGAGGTCGGTAGCCGCAACGCAAGGAGCCGAAAGGAGCTTGCCAAACTGGGCGGCCGGTCCGGTGAACGGAGCAATGACGCCGAGGCTGAGAGGACCAGTCTGGGTCGGGGGAGTCGAGCCTCCACCACCCCCGCCGCAGGCGGCGACGACCAACGCGATGCCCAAGGCCAGCAGCGTTCCAAACCGGCTTCTACGTGTCCCCATTTGATTCCTCCAATCGCGCGCGGCCGGCTGCACAATTCGGGCCCGCCGGGGGTTAGGCGGGCGTCCACCCTACCGCCGTGATGAGTACCATAGTGGCCGCGCGCCCGGAGCGCAAGGGACCCCCGCCCGACCCGGAAGCTTCAACGGAGCGGCGATGAAAACTGAGCCCTTCGAAACCAAATATCTTCCGGGCCTGCCTCCCGCGGAAGGCGGTTGTCCTCCCATGCGGCACAGGATCAGCCGCGCCGACGGGATGTTGATCGAATACGACGCTGCGGTCCGGATGCGTGACGGCATCGAGATCTACTGCGACATCTTCCGGCCGGATGGCGATGGTCAAGTGCCCGTGATCGTTGCCTGGGGACCGTACGGAAAGCATGGCCCCGTGAAGTACGCGATCTTCCCCAACCACGGAGTCGACCCTGGATGGATCTCGAAGTACGCCGGTTTCGAGGCCCCTGACCCCCTGTACTGGACGCGCCACGGCTACGCGGTTATGAACGTCGACCCCCGGGGAACCTGGAACTCGCAGGGCGACGCCACCTTCTACAGTGCCCAGGAAGCCCTGGACATCTTTGACCTCATCGAATGGGCAGGGAAGCAACCGTGGAGCAATGGCAGGGTTGGCATGTCCGGAGTCTCCTACCTGGCCATCGTGCAGTGGCGCGCCGCGGCCGAGCGTCCTCCCCACCTGGCGGCAATCAATCCGTGGGAAGGGGTCAGCGATCGCTATCGCGAGATGGCGTACCACGGCGGGATTCCGGAGAACCGCTTTGGACCGATGTGGCGCTCGAGGCGCGTCCCGTACTCGAATCAGCGGGTCGAGGACACGGTCACGATGTATGCCGAGCACCCGCTGTGGGATACCTACTGGGAGAGCAAGACGGCCGACCTGAGCGCGGTAGAAGTGCCCGCTTACGTCGTTGCCAGCTGGTCCGATCAGGGCCTCCACACGCGCGGCACGCTCGAAGGCTTCAAGCGCATCCGAAGCAAGCACAAATGGCTCACCGTGCACGGCCGCAAAAAGTGGCAGTACTACTACCAGCCCGAGAACGTCGAGCGCCTGAGGCTCTTCTTCGATCGCTTCCTGAAAGGGATCGAGAACGAGGTCGACTCGTGGCCGAAGGTGCGCCTGGAGGTGCGCGAACGGTTCTACGAGGGTGAGGTCAGAGATGAATCGGAGTGGCCTTTAGACCGAACGCGCTACGAAAAGCTATACCTCGACGCTGCTTCGAAGAGCATGGCCGTCACCAGCGTGGCCAAGCAGGCCGAGCTTCGATATGAAACCGACGGCCGCGCGGAATTCGTCTACAAATTCCCAGCCACGACCGAGCTGATAGGCCCAATGAAGCTGAAGCTGTGGGTGGAGGCTCGTGGCGCCGACGACATGGACCTGTTCGTCGGGGTGCAGAAGCTCGATGGCGAAGGTGGACTCGTGCCTTTCTCGTTTCTGAACGCCCTCGAGGACGGGCCTGTGGCGCTCGGCTGGCTACGGGTGTCACACCGCGAGCTTGATGAAACGCGCTCGACACCGGGGCAACCGTGGCACCGGCACAGACGTGAGCAACGCCTCGAGCCGGGACAGATCGTGCCGGTGGAGATCGAGATATGGCCCTCGGGTACCCGCTTCGGCGCGGGCGAGGCGCTTCGATTGCTCGTACAGGCGACCGACATTCAGCAATACCCGCCGGGCGTTGTCTCGATGGCGCATTCGGTGACACGAAACGTGGGCAGCCACGTGATTCACACCGGCGGAAAGTACGACTCCCACCTGCTGGTGCCGGTGGTCCCGACGGCGTAGCGCGACGGACTGCTGCCCTATTCGACCTCGAAGATGATTTGGGGCGTCAAGTGCAGACGCTCAACCTGTCCAGCTGAGTTGAGAAGAAAGTTGTCGCACGCCCAGCTGTAGGTCCGCTGAGTCGAGAAAGCAGGATGCAGCGCGAAGTACATGTTCGTGCCGACCGGCATCGATTCGTCGAAGCGGATGAGTGGCCGCTCGACCATGTCATAACCCTGGCCGTGAAAATGAATGCGCTTTTCTTCCGGCCTGCCGTTTTCGCGCATGAACCGGTTGTATTCGTGCCAGATCGTTGCGGGGTCCGCTCCGGGCCTGAGCAGGTCGAGGCAGAATCGCTGCGCCTCGAGGACGAAGGCCTGCTGCTCCTGCATCTCGTCCGTCGCCCTGCCCAGAACGGCCGTCCGTCCCAGCTCGCAGTAGAAGCCGCCAGGGCCGTTGTTCTCGACCAGCAGGCTGAACTGATCGCCTTTGCGCAGGACACGCCCTTGCAGGTGTCGGTTGACGATTTGGCCCGGACGTCCTGCGGGACTGGAGTAGGCGAGGAACAGCCCCTGCTCGCTGCCCATCTCGTGGCCCGCATGCTCCGCGATGGCGGCGACCTCCAGCTCACGCATACCCGGTTTGATCGCCGCGAGCACTGCGCTCATTGCAGCGTCCTGCGCCGCCGCCGTTTGACGCACGAAGGCGAGCTCGTCGGCGCTCTTGACCGCCTTGATTGGATCGACCAGATCGGAGGCATCCAGAAATTTGACAGTGGACAGCTCGCGGCTCTTTAGCGAATCGATCAGGGCATAGGAGATGGCGGCTGTGCCCAGCAGGCCGATCGTTGCGCTGCGGTACAGCGCAAGCGCCTTTGCCGCCAGGTCGGCATCGTAGCCAGAGCTGTAGTGGGCGGACGCATAGCTGGGCGTGCCCATCAGTCGTCCGACACCGCGACGAACCCCATCGCCCTCGGGCGGCATTCCCTGGTCGAGGCCAAAAGCACCCTGTCCGATGACTGTCATCGGCTGGTCGCGTGGAAAGATCACGGTCATCGCGTAGCCATTGGTCGCGGGCAGGTCGGTCAAATATTTGACATAGCCGCCCATGAAGTCGTTGTTGGCCTGGGCAAGTAGGACGTCGATTCCTCGCTCCTCCATCGCCGACCTGATCAGTGCCCATCGGCGCTCCAGCTCGCGGGTGGGTAGCGGGTGGTTGAGGCGTTCCGAAATGTCGCTCAACGACGGACCACGTTGATCATGCCGTCGATGTCTCCGGCCAGGAAGTGGCGGATGTTCTCGATCACGATCGGGAGCGCCTCCTGCGGATAGCCGGCATGGAACCCCGCCATGTGGGGCGTGATGAGCACATTGGGCATCGTCCACAGCGGGTGGCCTTCAGGTAGTGGCTCTTCGGCGAAGACGTCGAGGGCGGCCCCGGCGATCCGCCGCGCCTGGAGCGCATCGACCAGCGCCGGCTG